>BTQQ01000001.1:0-54361 GCA_036985955.1 Zetaproteobacteria bacterium
AGCTGTTGTGGTGGGGGATACGGTTGGTGATCCGTTCAAGGACACTTCCGGCCCATCCATGAATATCCTGATCAATGTGATGGCCATTGTATCGCTGGTGATTGCACCCTTGCTGAGTTAGTGCCCCATCCTGTAAATTTGTGCGCCATCAGAGCCGCGCCAAGGAGCCAAGGCAAGGCGCGTCCCGAAGGCAATGACGCGCCCTTGGCGAGGGATGCAATACCCCAGGGCACCCTCTCTCTCGCAAGCTCGATTCACCTTGCACCGCATTGGTTTCTTGGGACGGCTCCCTTCGGGCGAGTACTGGCGGGCGTGCAGCTGCGTTGCACTCGTTTGAATTGGCTATGGCCAGTCCTGCACTCGCACGCCTTGCCGCACATCCCGCCAGTACTCGCTGATAGTGTACGAATTCACGGGATGGGACACTAGCCCGCTGCAGATACAGGAGGAATTTCCGCTACGTGATGGTCTGATTTATCTTAATCACGCCGCTGTGGGCGTGTGGCCAAGGCGCACCTGCGAAGCGGTCAAGGCTTTTGCCGGGGAGAACATGCGGCAAGGTGCGGCGGATTACCCTCACTGGATGCAGATTGAGCGTGAACTGCGGAGCAAGCTGCAACGTTTGGTGAATGCGGCCAGTGTGGATGATATTGCGCTCGTTAAAAATACATCCGAAGGATTGTCGCTACTGGCTTACGGGCTGGAATGGCAGCCGGGTGATAATATCGTTTCCACCAACCAGGAATTCCCATCCAATCGCATCGTCTGGGAATCGTTGAAAGGCAAGGGTGTTGCATTGCGTCTTGCCGATATTGTCACCGATAATCCCGAGGCGGTGATATTGGCGCTTTGCGATAAGAATACCCGTCTTCTGACGGTCAGTTCCGTGCAGTATGCTTCCGGCCTTCGGTTGAACCTTGAGCGTTTGGGCGCATTCTGCAGGGATAATGGAATTGTCTTCTGTGTCGATGCCATACAAAGCCTTGGCGCGCTTTGTTTTGACGCCCAGGCTTGTCGTGCGGATGTGGTGGTGGCGGACGGGCATAAATGGATGCTCGGACCCGAAGGCCTGGCCTTGCTTTACATCAAACCGGAATTGAGTAGCCACCTGAAACTGAAACAGTATGGCTGGCATAT
Organism: Zetaproteobacteria bacterium; assembly: GCA_036985955.1. Classification (GTDB taxonomy): domain Bacteria; phylum Pseudomonadota; class Zetaproteobacteria; order Mariprofundales; family Mariprofundaceae; genus JAUZQZ01. The sequence continues at coordinate 1,138 of BTQQ01000001.1, forward strand.
GGTTGAGCACCCCGGTGATTTTGACCGGCGCGACTGGCAGCCGGCAAAAAGTGCCCGCCGTTTTGAGCCGGGCAGCCCCAATATGCTTGGAATTCACGCACTCAATGCCAGCCTTTCATTGCTGGAAGATGTGGGGATGCAGGAGATTGAACGACGTGTGCTGGACCGTGCCAAGGTATTGATGGATATAATTCGGGAAGCACCAGAATGTGAACTTTTGACACCGCATGAATCCAGCCGTTTCGGCGGTATCGTGAATTTCCGATTCAGGGATATCAGCTATGCCGGCCATGAATATGTTTACAGACATCTCATGCAGCAAAAGGTGATTTGTGCTTTCAGGAGCGGTGGTATCCGTTTTTCACCACATTTCTATGTTTCTGACGAACATCTTGAAAAGTCAGTCAGGATGGCGGTTCAATTTTCAGCTGCTGCATCATGATTCGCATCTGCTTTTGCGCTTTGCATGGCATGGTCTGAAGGGTAGGCTGCGCCGCCTTTATTTTCGGAGGTTCTCAGCGATGACACAGCGCACCCGATGTGGTGATTTCGATGCCAAGCAGATCGGCCAGAATGTCCGGCTTCATGGCTGGGTTCAGACCAACCGGGACCATGGTGGCGTGATATTTCTCGATGTGCGCGACCGCTTTGGGCTGGTGCAGGTGGTGGCGCATCCGGATACGCCTGAAATCCATAAGCTGGCCCATAGTCTGCGGCAGCAGGACGTCATTGAAGTGCTGGGAGAAGTCATCCCGCGATCACCGGAAACCGTCAATTCCAAGCTGGCAACCGGCGCGATTGAAGTGAAAGCCATCGAAATCCTGGTGCTGAACCGGGCAGAAACGCCGCCATTCCAGATTGAAGATGACTGTGACGCAGGTGAACAGCACCGGCTGGAATATCGCTATCTGGATTTGCGGCGTCCACGGATGCAGTCCAATATGATCCTTAGGCACAAGGTCACGCATGCGGCCCGCAACTATCTGGATTCACAGGACTTCATCGAAGTTGAAACGCCGATACTGAACAAGTCGACGCCGGAAGGCGCGCGCGACTATCTGGTCCCTTCGCGTGTTTATCCGGGATCGTTTTATGCGTTGCCGCAAAGTCCGCAAATCTTCAAACAGTTGTTGATGGTGGCGGGGATGGACCGCTATTATCAGATTGCACGCTGTTTTCGCGATGAAGATTTACGTGCGGACCGCCAGCCGGAATTCACTCAGGTTGATCTGGAAATGTCCTTTGTAACGCAGGATGATGTCATGAATGTCGCCGAAGGGCTGATATCGACCATGTTTGAGGCAGGGATAGGCACGAAGCTCGAAACACCGTTTTCCCGGATTACCTATCACGAAGCGATAGAAAAGTATGGTCTGGACCGTCCGGACGTTCGTTTCGGACTGGAACATACAAATATCACTGATTTAATGAAACAGGTTGAATTCAAGGTATTCCGCGACCCTGCCGACAAGGGTGGGCTGGTGAAAGTGTTACATGTGCCCGGTGGCGGCTCCCTGACGCGCAAACAGATTGACGGTTATACCGATTTTGTCGGTATTTATGGCGCAAAGGGTCTGGCGTGGATCAAGGTGAATGACGTAACTGATATTCCCGGCGGTTTGCAGTCGCCCATTGTAAAATTCCTGCCGGATTCAGTGTTGGGCGATTTGTTATCCCGCTGCAACGCGAAGGATGGTGATATTCTATTCTTCGGCGCCGGAGATGCGAAAGTCGTGAATGATGCGCTGGGACACTTGCGGGTAAAACTTGGCCATGATCTCGGATTGTTTCATGAGGGTGATCACAGTTTTGTATGGGTGGTGGATTTCCCGATGTTCGGGTGGAACAGTGACGAAAAACGTCCGGAAGCATTGCACCACCCCTTTACCGCACCGGTTCCGGAGGATATGCATTTTCTGAAATCCGAACCTTTGAAGATGCGTTCGCAAGCTTACGATCTGGTATGGAATGGAACCGAAATCGGTGGCGGGTCTATTCGTATTCATGATCGGGAAACACAGTCAAAGGTGTTTCAGGCGCTGCAAATCAGCGATAATGAAGCGGAGAGTAAATTTGGTTTCTTGATGAATGCGTTGCGATATGGCGCACCGCCGCATGGCGGTCTGGCCTTTGGTCTGGATCGTGTACTGGCATTGATGCTGGGTACGGAATCGATCCGGGATGTCATTGCTTTTCCGAAGACACAACGGGCAGCTGATCTGATGTGCGAAGCGCCATCGGAAGTGGATGATGAGCAGCTAAAGGAGCTTGGGCTAAGAAAACGCCGGACGGTTGCACCCGCCTGATTTGTAACGGCTCGCCATCCTGTTCACGGTGCGCAGCATCAATGAAAGCTCCATCCTGGATGACCTTTGACAAAGTGTTCCCAACGTCCGATGATGCAAGGTATGCGATGGGGATTATGCATTATAGTGCTCATGCTGGCGGCCTGTGCAACAAGTCCGCCGGTACAGGAAATGGCGGCTGCGCGTTCGGCTATCAGCATGGCCAGGAGCATTCCCGATGGCGGGCCTAAATCTGCTGCTTCGCTGAAGAGTGCGGAACAGGCGCTTGAAGAAGCCGCACGCTCCATTGACGAGGAACGTTATGAAAGGGCGCGCCATCTGGCGGTAGAAGCCAAGCATAAAGCCCAACGGGCGGCAAAACTCAAACAAAAAGGGCGGTAGCAAGCTATATCAAAATGCTGAATATCATTAGCAGAAGAGGAACATATGAGTCATCCGGAGATCCAAGCACCTGAATTCGGCAAAAAAATTACCATGGGTAAAGATGGGAAATTGAAGGTGCCCGATCAACCCATCGTCACCTTTATCGAGGGTGATGGTATCGGACCGGATATCTGGCGTGCCACGCAGCGCATTCTTGATGCGGCTGTAGAGAAAGCCTACGACGGCAAGCGTAAAATTGCCTGGATGGAGACCTATGCTGGCGAAAAGGCATGGAATCGCTATGAGCAGACGGATGATGCCTGGCTGCCGCAGGAAACCCTGGATACTTTACGTGAATATATGGTGGGTCTCAAAGGACCGCTAACCACACCCATCGGGGGCGGTATGGGTTCGTTGAATGTCGCGATTCGGCAAGCACTGGATTTGTATGTATGCCTTCGGCCCGTAAAGTATTATGCGGGCGTACCGTCACCGGTGAAGCGCCCGGAAGACGTGGATATGGCAATTTTTCGTGAGAATACCGAGGATATCTATGCCGGTATTGAGTGGCCGGAAGGTTCCGATGAAGTCAAAAAGATGATTGCTTTCCTGCAGAATAAAATGGGTGTGAGCAAAATCCGTTTCCCCGATACATCCGGCATTGGCATCAAGCCCGTCAGCCGCGAGGGCACGGAACGTCTGGTGCGCGCGGCCATTCAGTATGCTATTGATAACAAGCTTGGATCGGTCACGCTGGTTCACAAGGGCAACATCATGAAATACACGGAAGGCGCGTTCCGTAACTGGGGGTATGAACTGGCCAAACGCGAATTCGATGCCAAAGAGATTGATGGCGGGCCGTGGTGCAAATTGCCAAACGGAATCATCATCAAGGATGCGATTGCGGACATTGCGTTGCAGCAGGTACTGACACGCGCCAAAGAATTCGATGTGATTGCCACCCTGAACCTGAATGGTGATTATTTATCCGATGCCCTAGCGGCACAGGTTGGCGGCATTGGTATCGCGCCGGGTGCGAATATCAATTACGACACGGGTTGTGCGGTTTTTGAAGCCACCCACGGAACAGCACCGAAATATGCTGGCAAGAATATGGTGAATCCTTCCTCCATGTCACTTTCCGGAGCCATGATGCTCCGTTACATGGGATGGGAAGAGGCGGCGGATATGGTCGAGAAAGGCATTACCGGGGCCATTGCCGCGAAGACGGTGACCTATGATTTTCATCGCTTGATGGAAGGCGCGACCAAACTTTCTACATCGGAGTTTGGAGATGCTATTATAGAACATATGGAGGACGACATGGGTAAAAAAGTGGAAGAGGAACAAAAAAAGGAAGAAGACCAATACGACCAGCTGGCAGCACGATTTAAAGAGCTGTTTGAGTCCGGCACCGAAAAGAGCGCCGAGTTTGCCCATACGGCTCTGGAGAAGGCGCGTCAGCAGTTAACGGCTGCTGGTGCCTTCAGCGAAGAACAGGGGCAAAAACTCAAAGGTTTTATGGAACGTGATTTTGCACAACTTGCAACGTCCATGCGTGACGAAGCGCGTGAGCGGTTGAATCCGGCGCGTCTCGGCGCGGGTGCATTGGCATCCATTTCTTCACTCTTGCATGTAGCCAGTTCTCTTTTATCCGATGCGGCCGGGCGTGCTGAAAAAGGCCTTCTCTGCCGTTCGGGCGAGGTTACCAGCGCGGGCACGCTTAATTGCATTGCCTGTGGGCATGAAATTCATATGAGGAAAACAGGGCGGGTGCCACCATGTCCGAAATGCCATGCCACGGAGTTTAAGAAGAGTTATTGATTCATGCATGGGGGCTTCGTAAAAAGACGATGGACGGGCTTTTTACGATTTCATGATGTGTTTTTTCCAGCATTGCTGTGCATCTTGCTTGGCTTTGCGCCAAATGCGGCTTTTGCAGGCTGGATGGATGATGCTTTATCCGGTTTAAACTCGTTTGGGCAGAGCGTCCACAGCAAGAAATCAGCATTTTCTCATACGAATACGCTGGCTAACAGCGACATTGCCGAGGGTTTAAAACAGGCATTGCGCAAGGGTGCACGCATTTCTGTCGATTATCTGGGCCGTGCCGATGGATTCTGGAAACATCCGGATGTGCGAATTCCACTTCCCAGAGCGCTTCAGACACCGGCCCGGTTGCTGCGGCAGGCTGGTTTGGGATCGTATGCCGAACAATTGCAAAAACGCATGAATCGTGCTGCCGAAAAAGCCGTACCATTGGCCAAGCCCGTGTTCTACGATGCCATTCGTTCCATGCGTTTTTCCGATGCGCGCCGGATATTGCAGGGGAAGAATGATGCGGCGACGCGTTATTTTGAACGCGAAACAGAATCAAGCCTTACCAGAGCTTTTTTCCCAATTGTGCACAGGGAGCTTAACCGTTCCGGTGCGGTAAGAAGTTATCGCACATTTTCCAGTCAGTATGCTTCATTGCCCTTTGTGGGCAGCCGCCTGAATGATAACCTGGATGCTTATGTCACGAAAAAGGCTTTAACTTCGATGTTTGCGGTGCTGGCTCGCGAAGAAGCTAAAATCCGCCAAAATCCTGCCGCCCGCACGACGCAGCTACTACGCAACGTTTTCAGGCAAACATCACAGTAAGTATGTAAAACCTCTACTATACTGAGGTTACGGGTTTTCTGTCGAGGGCAGCAAGGGATGTCCCGCGAGAGGAACACGCGAATCCATGGGCGAGTTGAAGTTTATACCGGAGTAGCCGCCGCTGTTACATTATTTCCTTGGTAAGTGATTCACGCAGATGTGTGCTAACTGTGACACCTGTCTGCAAGGTTTTGTGTACCGGACATTTTTCTGCGATTTCCAACAAGCGTTGGCGTTGCGTATCATCAAGATTTCCAACCAGTTCCAGTTCCCGATCAATATGATCAAGCATCCCGTTGGTATCCGGGCAATCACGGCAATCGTTGGCATGTACTTTCCGATGTTTTAGATGGACATTCACTTCTTTTAAAGGCCACTTCTTGCGATCCGCATACATGCGTAACGTCATGCCGGTGCATGCACCCAGGGCGGCTGCAAGCAGTTCGTAGGGGCTTGGCCCCAGATTGCCGCCACCAACCGATTCGGGCTCATCTGCATGTAAAACATGTCCGCTGGCGGATATTTCAGTATAAAAGCCCGTGTCTTCCGTATGCGTGGAGACCCGGCCTTGTTGTTGCCACCCGGTTGCATTCTGCCCGGAAGGTGTCAGGTACTTGAGCGCCCATGCGGCAATTACAGCGCCGACATAACGTGCATCCTCTTCCCGGGTGAGCAGATGATTGGCCCGATCAAGCGAAATAAAGCTTTTGGGATGCATGGCTGCCTCAAAAATGCGGGCAGCGTTGTCCACGCCTACGGTATCATCCACGGGTGAATGAAAAACAAGCAGGGCACGGCCCAGTTCGTGAATGACCGTATGCATGTCTACAGCCGCGAAATCCTCCAGTAATTGCTTTTTAATGCGGAACTTACGCCCGGCAAGCATTATCTCTGCTTCGCCGTTGCGTTGAATCATTTCATGACTGTCCGCGAACATACGGCTGACATGCGCGGGTTCAAAAGGGGCTGCAATGGTAGCGACCGCCCGGCATTCCGGAATCCGGCCTGCGGCCATCAGAACCGCCGCACCTCCCAATGAGTGTCCAATCAAAATGGCCGGTGCTGAATATGATTCACGCATAAAATTAACGGCACTTATTAAATCACTGATATTAGAGGAGAAATTTGTATCAGAGAAATCACCTTCACTTTCCCCCAAGCCGGTAAAATCAAAACGCAATACAGCGACGCCCTGGCCGGTTAGCGCATGGCTGATGTGGGCAACCGATTTCAAGTTTTTTGAACAGGTGAAACAGTGTGCAAAGAGAGCGTAAGCACGGGGTTTTTTATCCAGAGGCCAATCCAGCCATGCAGCCAGTTTCTCTCCCTGATTATTTTCAAAATACAGCTTTTCTCTGCGCATACCTTCCACTCTCAATGTTCGTTCATGTTTGGTCTTTGATGCTTACGCCCTTCCGGAAAACAATATATCTCACCGGTTCAAACGGGGAAGGGTAATACCAGTCTACATCGTTATTGATCACACTTTCGACAACAATATCGTAATAGCTGGTGTCCTGTAAAACCATTGGCCGTCTAAAGCCAGTTTGATATATCACCGGGTTTGCCGGAATTGTATCAGGAGGTGCGCCAGCAAACGGAGGCGATTTGTGTGCCGCTGGAGACCGAGGGTTATAGGTTATACTATCCGTTATGTCGGATGTTGCTCCGACAAAATAGAATCTGGCAGCTTGATCCGGGTTAACGATTATTGACAGGAAGAAGGGGGACGGTGGTTTCCTTCCGTTGACCGGTGAGGCTGCGGAGGAACATGAGTAAATCCTGTTTTTCCTGCGTATTCAGGTTCAGGGGCAAAAGTTCATTGCCTCTACCAATCCTGTCGCCTCCCCGATTATAAAAATCAATGATTTCTACCAGTGATTTCTTTGATCCGTTATGCATATAAGGGGGCGTTATGGCAACGTCTCTCAGTCCTGGCGTCTTGAATGCGTTGCGGTCCGCCTTCTTACCCGAAATCTCAAAATGCCCGGGGTCAACACTGTTAAGGCCTGTGTTATGAAAAAGTGAGTCCGTAAAGGCCGGGCCGGTATGGCAACGTATACAGGCAGCTTTACCCGTAAATAAAACAAACCCTCTTTTGGCGGCATCAGGAATCGCCGTAGCATCGCCATTCAACCAGTGGTCGAATGGGCTGGAATTTGAAACAACACCACGAAGAAATGTCGCAAGTGCTGCGGAGATACGTTCAAAATTTACCCCCTCCGACCCGAAAGCCAGCGAGAATTCTTTACGATATCCGGGCAGAGACGCAATACGGATGACGATATCGCGTGGTGTTTTGGCATTCGACATAGCTGGAGAAAGTATATCCTGACTGACGGCATCCTCCAGGCTGTTGGCGCGTCCGTCCCAGAAGAATGCCCTGACATAACCGATGTTGATAAGACTTGGCGTATGACGGCCCAGAGCATGTCCTTCTTCTATGGTCCGTGCCATTGCGTCCGCCCAGCCAAGGCCGGGATGATGGCAAGTGGCGCAAGTTTGTGCCGGGTTTCCGGAAAGGCGTGGGTCGAAAAAGAGTTTTCGGCCTAATTGTGCCTTAGCGGCGCTGTAGGGATTGGATGAAGGGTAGGAAACCGGAGGAAGTATCCATGCAGCTGCATCAACCGGAGGTCCTGCTACTGCATATGGGATAGTAAGTATATAAAACAGCAAAAAAGTGGCGGTGCGCAGCAAACATTCCTCCGTATGATAAATTGTTCCCACCACCCATTTAACGAAACGCTAATCGGATTGGGCACGAACGCAAGCATGACTTGTTCTTCGCTGGCGGCTCAGGCGTATGCAATGCTTTAATCCGGATAGGAAAGAGGGTCCTTTTCTCCAAGTTCGGCAAATCCCTGTCGCCGGAATCGGCAGGAATCACAGTGGCCGCATGGCTTACCATTGGGTGCCGGATCATAGCAGGAATGGGTAAGACTATAGTCCAGCCCCAGACTCAGCCCCAAGGCGATGATTTCGGATTTTTTCATCCCGATAAGTGGCGTTTCGATACTGAAAGGTTGTCCTTCAACTCCCGCTCTGGTTCCCAATTGCACAGCTTTGCAAAAAGCGTCGAAGAATTCGGGACGGCAATCGGGATAACCTGAATAATCAATAATATTAGCACCGATAATGAGGCGGAATGCTTTGATACGTTCGGCAAATCCCGCAGCGATGGAAAGAAAAATGAGGTTGCGGGCCGGAACATAAGTCACCGGGATGCCATAGGTATTTTCCTGATCCTTGGGGACGGCGATTTCACTGGTCAGGGCTGAACCACCGATGGCTGCGAGGTTAACGTGCAAAACACGATGATCCGCAACATTCAGGGATGTTGCTACGCGGGCTGATGCTTCCAACTCAATACGGTGACGCTGGCCGTAGTCAAAGGCTACACTATGACATTCCCATCCCTGTTTTTTTACAGCCCAGGCGAGAGCAGTGCTAGAATCCAGACCGCCGGATAGCAATACCACGGCCTTGGTGTTTTGGGATAGAATACGAGTCATACGCCTGTAGTCTCCGCACCCCAGATGTACTTGTGCAATTGTAACTGCATTCGCGCAGGCACGTGATCCTCCAGCATCCACAAGGCCAGATCAGGTGGCTCGACATTGCCCCATGCGGGTGAAAACAGAACGGGTATAACAGGCTGGTATTTTCTCAGAATTTTAACAGCCCACACGTAATCATCATGACTGGTAATGACAACCTTGATTTCGTCGCCGTCCTTCAGAAAACGAAAGTTTTCCCAATGATTGCGTTGACTCTCGCCGCTTCCCGGCGTTTTAATATCCAGTATCCGGCGCACCCTGGAGTCGGTCTGACTGATGTTAAATGCCCCTGATGTTTCCAACTGCAGAATGGGACTGACATTTGCCAGCGCAGATAGCAGAGGAAAACATGATTTTTGCGCCAGCGGTTCGCCCCCGCTGACCAGGGTCAGCGGGCGGTTGTGTTGGCGCACCTCATCAGTTACCTGCTCAATACTGTATTCTTTACCACTGTCAAAAGGCAGTGCTTGTGGTGTATCGCAATAGTTGCAATGTAAGGGACATCCGGCCAGCCGCACAAGGGTGCATGGCATGCCTGCCAGGGTACTTTCACCCTGAATGCTGTCGTATATTTCGTAAATTCGTACCGGGGAAGTATCAGAAACAGGCATGGCTCCCAGACTACAGCTTCTTTTTCTGCATGAGCCTCAATTGGCTGCGTGCCTGTTCCGCTGCCGCGCTGTCGGAATGTTCCCGAACAAGGCGCTGCAACGTGGCTCTGGCATTCCGCATACGGGATGCATCCTGATAGGCAAGGCCTAATTTAAGCAAGGCCGCAGCATGTTTGGCGCTCTTGGGGTAGTGCTTGGCGATTGTTTCAAATGCGTGAATGGCCTGCTTAAGGTTGCGCTGGGCATAATAGCTTTCACCCAGCCAGTACCATGCCTGATCCGCATATTCTCCCTTGGGGAATGTCTTCAGCAAGCTTCGAAAACTCCGGGTGGCCTCCTCATAGCGCCCACTTTTGAGTGCCAGATACGCGGCTGTATAATGATTCTTTTCTTTTTCTCCACGTTGGACAGGGGATGCTACAACAGATTTTGAAATGGATTTAGCAATTTTATCGAGTTTTTTGACCAGTTTGCGCTTGGTGATCTGGCTTGATTTCTTTGATTTGGCGGCAACCGCTTTCAAACGAGTCGTTCTGGTTTGCAATTGCCGGATACTGGCATTCTGGGCATCTATCATGGAAGACTGTGCCGTCTGTATTTGTTCAAGCTCAATCATACGTTTTCGCAGATTGTCGATCTTATTCTTCATGGACTGCTGCTCATCCTGCAATTTCTGCATGGATGCAATCACAATCTGCTTATCCTGTTGCCATGCATCGGGTTGTTTATTACTCGCACAGGCGGAAATTCCAAGGCATGATACGAACGCAACGGCCACCGGAAGTACCGGTGGCCGCCTTTTTACTTCATGCCGCAATGGTTTAACGGGCGACAATATCCGCGTGCCGGTTCTGTGCCCAGCAAGCTTCACCTGTTCCCTGACAGACAGGGCGTTCCTCACCAAATGAAACGGTACCGATGCCGTCAGCCGGTATGCCCTGGCTCGCAAGGTAATCGCGGACGCTGTCAGCGCGACGCTGACCCAAGGCCAGATTGTACTCACGACTGCCCCGTTCATCGCAATTGCCCTCAATAGTGATGGAGCTAACAGTATGTGTTTTCAACCATGCTGCATTGGCATCCAGGATGCCACGCGCAGCCGCATCCAGTTCTGAACTGTCAAATGCGAAATAAACGGTATGCGAGGATGGTTCCTGTGCCGTCGATACGCCTTGAGTTGTTGCTTCTCCACTTTCTGCGCTGACAGGTGTGCTTTCTTCAACTGTTGTTTTCTTGGCGCAGCCCGCGAATAGCAGGCCTGCGGCGGCCACAAAAGCCAAACCGATGCTTGAGTATTGTTTTAATTTTAATTGTTTTGATTTCAATTGGGGTTCCTCCCATTTTTTATAATATCCGCATGGTCTTAATGCGACCATGCGGGATCTGATGCATCCTCAGGCGGAGTTGTAATGGCTTGTGCCTTTCCACCCCAGCTGGGAACTCTATACACCTTGCGTATACCTTTCACCTCTTTGGAGAATAACAGCATTTGCGCATTTGGCGACCATGCAGGTGATTCAATGCGCCCACCCGTAGCGAGATAGCGCACATCGCTTCCATCCAGCCGCATGGTGGCCAAAGCATATTCCCATCCCTTACGTGTAATCAAGGCAATTCTGTCTCCGGCGGGCGACCATGCCGGTGAAGTGTTATACGGGCCATTCGTACTGATGCGTTGCACTTGCCCGTCACTGATGCGAATACGGTAAATCTGGGGCGAACCGCTACGGTCGCTGGTAAAGGCAATCCATTGACTGTCCGGTGACCATGTTGGCGTAGTATCAATGTCGGGATTGTGTGTGAGTTGCCGCCATGTACGGGTTTTGATATTAAAGATATGGATTTCCGCATTGCCAGTGTGGGACAGGGTTGCGGCGATGAAGCGGCCATCCGGTGACCATTCCGGTGTGCTGTTCAGTCCCGGAAATGCGCCGAATGTACTGCGCTTGCCATTGGAAAGTTTGAAGGTTTCCAAACGTGGGCGGTTGCCTACATAGGTATTCAGGGCCACCAGACGATTGTCCGGCGACCAGTCCGGCGAGAGCAGCAGGGTGAAATTACGCCCAACCGCCTGACGGTTTGCGCCATCCTGATCCATATAAATCAAATCCGCCTTGTCACCATGTTTGCGCACATACAGGATATGACTGCTGAAATAACCGGTGATGCCGGTCGCCGCATGGTAGATATGGTTGGCGATCTGATGCGCCAGCGGGCGAAGAATCTTACCGGAATAGTCGAGGGTTATTCGGGAAAGCACTTTATTGCGAAAGGGATCATGCACTTCGATATAGGCTTTCCAGCCATCCGCACTCTTGTGAAGGCGGGTAATGGCTAGAATATCGGTGCCGATGATACGCCAGTCGCCATAATCAATGTGTGACTCCGTTTGCTCGGTATCCGCAAGAAAACTTAAAGGGTTGAGTATCACGAAGGACTGACTGGACTCCAGGTCATGCCGTACCACATTGCGGATCAGATTCGATGTTACTGTATCTTCAGGTGGCGCATTGACCATCCATGCCAGCTTCAGGGGCTGATATTTGGACTGAAAGATTTCAAATTCAGCAGCCTGTGCCACGTAAGGGAACAACATGGTAAGGCATACAAGAAAGTTTCGCATGGGGGCGGTTTCTAGCTGTGGAAATGAAGGAATGCAAGCGGCAAAGGAGATTTGAACGGTACTCCTGATCTGTTGTTGTTAGTATTTGAATTAATCACCGTGTTTATTGGCCCGTGCTTCCATCTCTCAGGGCTTGTGCCGCTCTTGCAAGCGTTCAAATTACATGTTTCTTGATCTAGATCAAATAAACACTTGAAATATTTATTTTACGGATGCACAGTTCGGCGCGCGGTTGGGTAACGCTAACCATGACGTACCGATTTATTAGAAAGATTTATAAGAACTAAATAAATCCTGGGGGGGGGGGTCAAGATTGAGAAAACCATTATTGATTGCTAGTGCGGCAGCTCTGTTACTTGCGGCATTTCCTGTTCCCAGCGTCCATGCTGGGGCGGAAGCGAAATGCAAGGCGTGCCACAAGTTTACCACCAAAAACAGCGTAGGCCCCGGCTTGCAGGGCATTGTAGGACGCAAGGCCGGCACCAATCCCGGCTTCAAGTATAAATTCACCAAGTATATCAAGGGTGATGCATGGACGTGGGATGAAGAAAACCTGCGTGCATGGATTGACAACAGCAAGAAAGCGGTCAAGAAATTGACCGGCAACAAGAAGGCCAAGACCAAGATGCCGCCGCAGCATGTCAAGGGTGCCACGGCTGATGCGGTTATCGTGTTTTTGAAAGGCTTGAAATAAATTATGGAAATCACAAGAGGAGGGTATTAAATGAGCGAAGAAATCAAACACTATACTATCCACTGGCATGGCAGTCCGTTCCCCCTAATGGTGGGATTCGGTACGGGTCTGTTTCTGCCGTGGGCGTTTATGCTGCAATTTAACTATACACAGCCAACCGCCGCGCTGGTTTGTCTGGTTATTGGGGGCGCATTGACCATCGCCGGAGGACTTGGCTGGGCCAGTGAGACCATTGGCGTGATTGATGATGAGAACTGGAGCCCGTCAGCCATGTTAATGTTTATTGGCACCGAGATTATGACCCTTGGTGCTATTCTGGCCGGTTACTGGGTTGCCCGTCTGGGCGCAGACGTATGGCCGCCTGCGGGTACGCCGGAGATTGGTGCGTCAGGACCGTTGATTGCAACCATTATTCTGATTACTTCCAGTATCACAATTGGTCTGGCGCGCAAACGGGAGATGGAAGGCAACTCATCCGGTTTTGCCATGATGGTATTGTTATCAGCCGCGATCTGGGTGGTCTTCATGGTGATGACCATTTCCGACTGGAGTGTTCTGGGAAGTGAGGGCTTTACCATTGGTGTGAATGCCTACGCAACCGCGCTTTACGGCTTTACCGGTATCCACATAGCCCATATCGTGATTGGTCTGCTGGTGATGTTGACCTGCGTGCCGAGCGCCTTTAAGGGAAAGCTGAGTTTTTCCTACACGCGCGCCATGACGATGTATGTCCACTTCGTGAACGTACTCGGCATCTGGGTGCTGTTACAGATTTACTACTGGTAAGTACTGGACAGCCTGTAGCTATGCGGAATTCACTCATGCCTTCCATACGGAACGGGGCCATACTGTACTGGAGCCGGCTTCGGCTGGTTCCGGCTCTGGCCTGCCTGTTTGCAGCCTTGGGGGCTGGATCAATCATGACTCCCGGAACTGCTCAGGCAGCCTATGGCAATGTGACCAAGGATTCACAGATTGATCCGGCCATTTTCCGCATCAATGAGAAGAAATTTCTGGGCGGAAAGACTGACGGGAATTACGTACTTGAGGACGCATTTGGGAACAATTTCAAGCTGAGCGATCTGTTCGGTAAGCCGCTGATTCTGGTGTTGTCCTACTTTACCTGTGATGGCGCCTGTTCGGTGATCAATCGTACGCTGGCCAATACCCTGAAAGGGGTGGATCGCTGGAAGATCGGCAAGGACTACAATGTTCTGACCGTATCCTTTGATCAGCATGACACGCCGGCAACGATGCGTGAATTCCGGGAAAAGATGGGGTTTGAGAAGTTGCCGCAAGGATGGCGCATGGCAACCATGCGGAACAGGAAGGATATTGACCGGCTTGCCGAATCGATCGGTTTCAAGTTCTTCTGGTCACCAAGGGATCGTATTTTCCTGCATCCCAGTGTTTATACAGTGCTGTCTCCCACGGGTCAGATTACGCGCTATCTGTATGCAGGCAAGGTGGATGCGGATGATGTGAAACTGGCGCTTACCAAAGCAATGGGCGGGGAAGTTTCCCCGGTAAACATCATTGATTTTGTGGTGGCCGCCTGTCACAGCTACAACTACAAGGATGGAAAATACAAGCTCAACATTCCCCTGTTCGTGGCTCTTGGCGGACTCGTGGCCGGAGTGATACTGATGGTCGGGGGGTTCATGATTATAAAACGCAAGAGAGGCAGAATCAGGAAGGATATGGTTACTGTATAAATAGTTGTATGAAGTAAGTTGAAGATATTATGAAATGACAAAAACACAGGAGGGAAAGAGATGAAAATAAAATCGTTCAGCTATAAGGCGCTGGGAGCGTTGCTTGCACTACCTTTAATTCCCACGCTGGCCTATGCATTCCAGATGGAGATAGCGACCAGGAATAATTATAAGGGTTTGACACCGCAGGCCCACTGGGAGGAGATGTGGACAGAGGTGATGTGGGATATCACGATTCTCGGCGTGGTTTATTTTATCATAGCCCTGTTTTTTCTATTCAGGTACAGGAGGACAGGCCATGATCAGGTTGGCGAATCACCCAAGCTTTCCGCACAGGCTATCCTTGGCTGGGTCATCATTCCCTGCATGTTGTTCCTAGGGGATGACCTGTTCCTGTATGCCAAGGGTTTCGCGCTGCACAAGCATATGCGTCAGGTGCCGGCCAATGCCCAGACCATCAAGGTGACTGGTTCCATGTGGAACTGGAATTACGATTATGGCAATGGCGTGGATACGGACAATGAACTGCGCGTGCCGGTTGGCAAGCCAGTCGTATTTCGTATGACCAGTGACGATGTCGTACATTCCCATTACCTGAACGGTTACCACGTTACTGAAGATGTGATGCCGGGCCGTGTGACCTGGGAATGGATCATGCCGGTCAAGGTTGGCGAATCGGTGATTACCTGCCGTGAATACTGCGGTGCGAATCACTCCAAGATGTACGGCAAGCTCATCGTAATGAAACAGGCCGATTACGATGCCTGGATGACCCAGGCTCTTGCTGATGCCAAGGCTGAATCAGGGCGTCAGATTGCCATGGTCAGTAAACCAAGAATTTCAAGTAATACTAATAATGGAGGGAAACTATGACTGGTGAACATTTTATGGGTTTTGTAGGGCATGAGCCAAAGGGCAAGCCCGGTTGGCCGAAAACAGCCAAGGAGTGGCTGTTCACGATTGATCATAAGGTTATCGGTGTCTGGTATCTAATCGGCTCCCTTGCATCCTTTGCCGTGGCCGGTCTTGCCGCCATGTTGATGCGTATCGAACTGGGCAGCGTGGGTCCGGATATTACCAGTGACGGCAACGTCTATAATTTGTGGCTGACCATGCACGGCGCGGTGATGATTCTGGGGTTCCAGATTCCGGCTCTGCTGGGCTTTGTCGCCAACTATGCCGTACCCATCATGATTGGGGCCAAGGATATGGCCTTTCCGCGCGTCAATGCGCTGAGCGTATGGCTATTGTGGTCCGGCATTCTGCTGGCCCTGGCTAACCTCGTCATTCCGGATTCCTTCAACGGCATGTGGACCGGCTATCCGCCCTATTCCACTTCGGATGCTGCGGGCAATACGGCGCTGTATTCACTGGTGGTCATCGTGCTTGGCATGTCCTCCGTATTTGGTGCGGTAAATCTGGCTTGTACGGTGGTTTTCATGCGTTGCAAGGGCCTGGGTTGGTTCCAGTTGCCGATGACGGTTTGGTGCGTGTTCACGGCCAATATCATTCAGTTGATCTTTGTACCGGTACTGGCTGCTTCGGTGCTGCTGCTCTCACTGGATAAATATCTGGGCTTTGGCTTCTACAATCCGGAAACGGGCGGCGACGTGCTGCTATATCAAAACCTGTTCTGGTTCTATTCGCATCCGGCTGTGTACGTAATTTTGCTGCCGTTTTGTGGCATCATTTTTGAGCTATTCTCGGTATCAGCCAAAAACATGGTGTTCAGTTACAAGGTGGCGGTCCTGTCCGTACTGGCCTTTATTCCGGCCAGCGCCGACGTCTGGGCGCATCATGCCTTCGTAGCGGGTCTGCCGGACTGGTTTAACATGCTGATGTCGTTCACCACATTGCTGATTTCATTGCCCTTTGGTCTGATGATGCTAAGTATGGTGGGTACGCTGTACAAGGGTGCCATCCGCTATTCCGGCCCGATGATCTGGGCTCTGGGTGCTTGGGTGATGCTTATTTTCGGTGGTTTGACCGGCATTCCGAACGCCCTAGCCGCTGTGGACTACGGTATTTCGGATTCTTATGCCATCATGAGCCACTTTCATTATGTGATGGCGGTAGCCGGAGCCATGGCTACCTTTGGGGGCGTGTTCTACTGGTTCCCGAAGCTGACCGGTCGGATATGCAGCGAAATGTTGACCAAGCTCTCGGGCATTAGCTTCTTTATCGGCATGAATGTGGTGATGGCGCCGCTGTATATCGCCGGTGTCGAGGGTATGCCGCGCCGCTATATGGATTATCAGCAGTTTGCCGATAATGCCACCATCGTCGGTGCGCAACACTGGTCCACGATCGGTGCCTTTATTACCTTCCTCAGCGTATTGCTGATGCTGGTGGCGTGGATTCACGGCATGCTCAAGGGTGAGAAGTCATCTCAGAACCCCTGGGGATCGCAATCGCTGGAATGGACGTCTACTGCACTTATTGCCGGACAGGGTAATTTCCCGACTCCGGTGGAGGTTGCCGAAAACTGGCATCCGTACAATTACATTGATAATCCGAAGCCGACGTTCGAGGCTCACCCGTGGGGTCAGCCTGACCCAGCAAAGTAGCCTCACCAAAGGGGCACTGAAGCTAGAACGAACCTGAGGATGTGCACCCCCCCAGTATGTCGGGGTGTGCATCCTTGCGGTTTTGCATAAATTGATTCAGGTCAATGCCAAATTGGCAATCAACAGGAGAATGCGCCTAGTTAGAAGCCAGCGAAGCTGGGCAGATCGTGGGGGGATCAATGCGAGAACAGTCGCTAGAAATAGAAAATACCGCAACCGGTAAAAATAGCCGAGTAAAGACTGCTATCGCCGGGTTGTTCGAATTGGCCAAGCCCGGCATTGTCGGCCTGACGCTGGTGGCTGCATTAACAGGTGTTTATTTCGGCAACCATGGTGTGATGCCTCACTGGGATCTTATCTTCTGGACTTTTTTGACCTTGGGACTGGCGACTGCCGGATCCTGTATGCTAAACAATTATTACGATCGTGACATTGACAAGCTTATGCGCCGTACGCGTTCGCGGGCACTGGCGGCCGGACTGGTATCCAATCGGCTTGTACTGAGTGTTGCATTAATTCTGGCAGTTCCATCGCTTGCCCTGATGGCCTGGATGGTCAATCCGCTTGCAGCGCTGGTAACGGCAGTGGGCGTGATTGGTTATGTTGGCGTCTATACCATGTTGATGAAGCGTTCGACGCCGTGGGCCAACCAGTTTGGCGGTATTGCGGGCGCTGTGCCACCTATGGTCGGCTATGCTGCGGTGACAGGAGATTTGGGCGCCCCGGCATGGATTCTATTTGCCATCATGGTGGTCTGGCAGCAGCCGCATGCCTTGAGTCTGGCTTTGAAGTATCGTGAGGATTATGCCCGAGCCAACGTGCCGGTTATTCCCGTGGCCTGTGGCGTCCAGGCAACCAAGATACGTATTGTTGCTTATGCGCTTGCATTGATTCCCGTGGCCATACTGCCTTATGTGTTTGACATGGCAGGTATCTGGTATTTGGTGACTTCAATTCTGTTGGGCTCCATGTTCCTGTTTATGGGTGTGCGTTTTCTGCGTTCGGAACGGGATTGTGATATGCGTGTGTTTGCATTCTCCATCGTGTATTTGATTCTTCTGTTCGGCGTGATGGTACTTGATTCGATATAAATCTTTACCGAGAATCTACATTCAAATGCAGGAAATCACATCGTTCCAGATGAAACGTAGCATAGCCCTTTTTCTCGTATGCACTGCGATGGCTTGGTATATCAACCCGGCATATGCTGGAGTGAGCGTTGAACATGCATGGGTGCGCATCCCGCCACCGGTTGCTGACACGGCTGCAGCCTATATGACTTTGCGCAACGGGGGTGACCGGGACGTTGTGATTGTCCGTGTCAGTTCTGATGTATCCAAAACCTCTGGAATTCACTTGATGCGGAAGCAGGGTGCAGTGATGCGTATGTCGGTGGTCAACAATATAACCGTTCCCGCGCATGGTTTTGTGGAACTGGAGCCTGGCGGCATGCATCTCATGCTTACCGGTCTGAAGCGGGTACTGAAACAGGGCCAGAGGGTAAACCTTGCATTGCATTTCACGAATGGTAAAACAGTCGAGATTGTTGCTCCCGTCCGCGGCCCAGGGTCAATACAGGAACCCGCTAGCCAGATCTATAAACAGGCCATGAGCCTTGTCAGGAAGGAAAACACTACGGATGCGGCCACGCTATTCCAACAGGCCGCCGAGAAAGGGAACAGGCGAGCTCAATATCAGCTGGGCTTGTTGTACGCGCGTGGCGACGGTGTGCAAAAGAACCTGGTAAAGGCGAGGGAATGGCTACGCAAGGCTGCGATGCAGGGCCATCCCAAAGCACAATTTTACCTTGGCCAGATGTATGTGTTTGGTGACGGGGGCGAGAAGGATAATGTGAAGGCGACTACGTGGTTCTGGCTTGCCAAGACGCTGGGCGATCGTTTTGCCGGGGATAGCCTGCAGGTCATGAGCGGCAAGGTTTCTCCGCTTGAACTGGCCGAAGCGGAAAAGCGGGCCAAAGCCTTGTGGCAGAAAATGCCACACGATATGAAAATTGAACACAGTGCGGCGATGCATTGATAATGGCCATCAGCTGGAAGAAGGATGAAATATGAATGACCCACTTAAGGAAGAGAAACAAAGGGAACGTAAAAAAGTGATTGGAGGGCTGGTGCTCACCCTCATTATTTTTGTATGGTTTCTGTATTACCTGATTTCCCATATTCCGGGTTAACCATATATTCAGGGTGTCCTGATTTTCCGCTAGATTTTTACATGGAAGGATTTCGTTCTTTGGAGGTTTTTTAATGCGTATCAACGCAACTACGCGCGTATTGCATTATTGCCTGATTATGACAGTTGTATTTCAACTGCTTAGTTCAGAGTTTATGAGGGTGTTGGAGCCGGGAAAAATGGAAGGCTTTGATACAGTGCTTTTTACACTGCATATAATGATTTTTGGCTGGGGAGCATTTCTGATCAGTTCAGTTTATATCCTTATCCTGCATGATGATAAGGATGCTTGGGCGCGAATGGTGCCCTGGTTTTCAGCCAGTCACCGCGCAGCATTATTCAAATCGGTACGTAAAGATATTTTCGCCATGTTCCAGGGATGTCTGCCTCATCCTGAGGAGAAAGGAGCCATAGCCGGTGTGACGCATGGGCTTGGTATCCTGCTGCTGCTTGCTCAGGGATTTACCGGCGCCTATGTAATGTTCGGCGTTCGCTCGGATGGCACCATGCGCACTGATACACTGCTGGTACTTGATTTTCATGCGATCTTTGCAAAGCTGCTTTGGATATTTCTGATTGGGCATATTTGCATGTTTATTATTCATCTGATGTTTGGCCATCGTGAGATTCTGGATGTATTCCGGCGCGTACATATCCCATGGAAATAAAAAACACATGAATACTAAGTTTCCTACACTCTCCGCGATGATATTGTTTGCGTTCTCAATGTTGTCCCCTTCCTTGGGTATGACTGCTGGTGAAAACTCGGATCATCAGGCAGACATCTCATCAAATCAGACTGAACGGCTGCAACATCCCCGGTTTGGTGACAAAATGACTGAGCCAGTGCTGGGGATGCAGTTTGTCTATATTGAGCCAGGTAGTTTTGTGATGGGTAGCCCCGAGAGTGAACTCAATCGTTACCCGGATGAGAAGCAGCACAAGGTGCAGATCAAGTCCGGATTCTGGATGGGTAAATATGAGGTGACGTTTGAACAGTACGATGCTTTTGCCAAGGCCACACACCATGCAAAACCGCTTGATGAGTTATGGGGACGCGGTAAACGGCCTGTGATAGATGTCAAATGGTTCGAAGCCACAGATTTTGCCCGATGGTTAAGCAAAAAATCAGGGTATCATTATCGTTTACCTACCGAAGCGGAGTGGGAATACGCGGCGCGTGCAGGTACAACAACGGCCTATTCATGGGGTGACAACCCCTCAGATTTTCCCGATTATGCCTGGAACACTACCAATGCGAACAATCAGACACATCCTGTCGGGCTGAAGAAGCCCAATCCGTGGGGGCTGTATGATATGCATGGCAATGTATGGGAATGGACTGCATCGACATATGCCAGGGAGTACGATGGCAGCGAACTAAAAGGCAGTAGCCAAAAATCAAAAGCACTACGCTCTGTACGCGGTGGTTCCTGGTATTTTTACCCCAAAGGCATGCGCTCTGCGGATCGCCGTATTTACAGTCCGTGGTTGCACTGGTCCTACATAGGATTTCGTCTGGTTCGCGACCCGTAAATCTAATGCAAGAGCATAAGATATTTTACCACAAAGACATCAGGTGAATTTCGCTGGCGAAAGAGAGCATCCCCTAGGGGACAAAGGCACGAAAAAATTAGACGCTTATAAAAGCTCACCATAGGGATACAGAGGAAGAATTTCAGACACAGATTAACGCAGATCAGGTTTCACCATATAGGCATAAAATATGATGACAAGGATAGATTGATTCAGAGATGACGATTGGAAGCATCGTCAGATGATGCCTCCGCAGATCACTAAAAAATTGGTTATACCTTTGTGTCTTGGTGCCTTTGTGGTGCAATCTTTTCTTGTTTGGTTCCGGCTATCCGTGTTCGTCTCTTCCCTGCAAAATCTTACTTGCGGATGCCCAACTGATATTCCTTGACGCCATTCGGGTGATAGATTTCCAAGGCTGGCAGCACGAGTGTGTAATGGTTTGTTTTCGCCCATTCTTTCATGGCTTCATAGGCTTTGTATGAGCCGAGCAGTGTTCCTCCCGAGAATGTCGCAACAACGGCTTCCCGCTTTGGGAATATTTCTTCGTCAAGTGGCGCGGGTACAAAATCACTATGTTTAAGCAAATACCCGACTTTAGCCCGGCGCTGGCTTTCAGGAGTCTTCCCGGTATCGTCGAGAAACAGGGCGCACGGGGTGTCTGCTTCGATACCGGCTTTTTTCAAATATTTCCCGGCTTTTTCAATAGAGGGTTCGATACTGTTATAGGCCCCGGTATGAAATAGATATGCGATACGGTATGGAGGGGCGGAAATCTGGGCAACCGTAACTTCCGAAAACATTCCCAGATAATACATGACCCCAACGCCACCGAAGAGTGTCGTGAGTAATCCGACAATGATGATGCTGAGAAATTTGTTGGAGGGATGTTGGGGTTGTTCCGGCGGCATAAAGGTTTCCTGTATGGTTTAGTCTTGACGGCATACTGTTTGCGCTATGATATTTCACCTGCCTGTGCGGGTAAAGGGATACAGGATGGTGCGTGCAGTGCCGCCATATAAGTCGTATCGTTGAGGTTATTAATGGAAACAAATTCAGTACCAGAAAAGAAGCGGGTGAATAAAGGCCTTTTTCTCCTGATCGCAGCGCTGGCAACCGTAGTGATCGGGGCGTTTACCATGAAAGTAATTACCAGCAGGCCGGATATAAAAGTGACTAAACAGAAAATCACCCGTGCCGAACGGGCTGGATTCAAGGAAAAGGTCGACTTGATGGTGGCGCGTTACACGGTTCGCAGAGAAGGGGATATGCCCATTATCCATCCCCCGGCCGGCTCCGATATTTATCTGCTGGCACGAAACTATGATTGGGGAAAGTTCATCCTTGAACTGGAAAAAGGGAAATCGTACCGCCTGCACTTGGCAAGCCTGGACATGCGCCATGCCATTGTTGTGCATGAACTGGAACTGATGAACCGCATTAAACCTGATGAATTCAAGGTTATCGAATTTACGCCCGGCAAGGCGGGGCGTTTCAGGTTAATCTGTGGCGAATGGTGCGGTACGGGACATGCCGGCATGGTGGGTACAATCATTGTTACCGAACCTGCCGGCAAATAAAGATTCGTTGAGCCAGAGCCTGTTAACAGACCCTAGTCTCCGTGGTTTTTTCCTAATCTGAACATTTCGTGCAATATCTTATGGCCTTTAAGTTCATGTACCAGGGCCATTCCGGCATGTCCGGCTACAAAAACCAACATCATTGTGGCCATAATACTATGATATTCCCAGATCATCTTGATATCGGGAGTCATATCTCCATGAGGCCCGATGCCCAGAAATAACATGGACCCGGTGAGCCCCAGAAAGAGCGCAAGCGTGATGCCTGTTCCATGAATCGCGCCAGAAATGAAATGGCGTTCCCCGGGGGGGAGAAGCTTGCCATGCAGCCAGCCCGGAATGTCCCGGCGTATTTCCAGCCAGAGGCTATTGCGTCCTGCTGCATTCATCCACGGAAACAGCCGTTCCCGGCCTGCAACTTCATCCAGAACTACAATTAAATAAACACAGACAAGAACTAAAGAGATCGAACCGATACCTTCATGAATGCCGATGAAAAGCGTTTCAATGACATGTCTGGGATGCCCGGGTTCCGGAAAGCCCACCAGTTTTTCGCCAAATATTTGTAACAGTACGGATGCCATGATACCAAAGTGCAGGATGCGTATGGTGCGATCATATTTCATGGGCGAATAGTCTCATAAATAAATCTTGTGGGGAACGCCGACCTGCACGATAAACCTGCTGCATCGGGAAAGAACCAGTGCTAAGGTTCGCCGCGAAATGCCGCATCAAGGATACATCTATGACAACAAAATATACATTACCACTTACTGATACACCACAACTCCGGCTTGCGGTCGGCTGGTTATGTGTCGCAGTGGGTTTCCTGCTGGCTTCGGGTATTTATCCACTCCTGTTGGCATTGGCACGCACCACTTACGAAATGCCATGGAAGGATTTTTTCTATACGGCGCTGGTGCTGCATGTGGATTTTACCGTGTTGTGGTGGCTGTTGGCGATTGCCGGGGTGTTCTGGAGTCTGAATTCGACATCCCGTGCCATTTCAACGGGGTGGGCTGCTCTGATGCTGGTCGTGGCGGGGGGGATACTCGTCGGCATCTCGCCATTGACCGGGGCTGCCAATCCGCTCACCAACAATTATGTGCCAATGTTGGAAAACCATTATTTTATCAAGGGGCTGCTTGTTTTCGGTGGTGGCATTTTACTGCTGGTTTTACGCAGCCTTATGGCAACGCCCATGTCTCTTGTTTTTGCTTCAAATCATGAGGCAGCGATGCGCTTTGGTATATGGAGCGCTGCTGTCGCAACGCTGGCTGCGCTGCTGGCCCTGTTATGGAGTTTTGGCCACATGCCGGAAGGACTGGAACATCGCGCCTATTATGAGCCCCTGTTCTGGGCCGGGGGTCATATCCTTCAATTTGCGCATACGATATTACTGTGCATCTGCTGGCTGTGGTTGGCACAGGTCTGTGGCGTTGCAACGCCTGTTCATCCCCGCGTGGTGATAGCTGTATTTGCCATTGCCATAACCTCTGTGCTGTTTGCCCTGATTCCCTTTATTCAACATAAGGTGGGGGATGCTGAATTTGCCCGCTGGTTTGTATGGTTAATGCGTGACGGAAACGGTATCGCCCCCTTTGTTATTGGTATCGCAGTCATGTGGGGGATTGTCAGTGGCGGGGTGCCGACAAAGGATCAGCGGCATCTGTATCTCGCACTGCTATTTTCAATCATTCTTTTTGCAACGGGTGGTATTCTGGGGTTGTTTATTGGTGAAAGCAGCACCCTGATTACGGCCCATTACCATGGTTCGATTGTTTCAGTGACCATGGCTTTCATGGCCATGACCTATTACTGGCTGCCCCGTTTCAGCTTCGCCACGCCTAACCTGAAATGGGCCAGGATTCAGGTGTATGCTTATGCCGTCGGTCAAATGCTTCACATTATCGGCCTGGCGTGGGGCGGCGGTCATGGCATGAAGCGTAAGGTCGTGGGCACGACGCAGGATATCGGCGTTCACGCCTGGCTTACACCGCAGGATTTGGTCGGACTGGGCGGCGTCATCGCTGTGTTGAGCGGAATTCTGTTCGCCATCGTGGTGTTGCCCGTGATGTTTAAAGGAAGAAGCGAGGGAAGAGCGCATGCCTGACGAAACCCGAAAAAACAGACAGATTGCCATCTGGCTGCTGTGTGTCTGTGCCGCAATTTTTGTCATGCTGGTGATTGGTGGCGCCACTCGCTTAACACATTCAGGTTTGTCGATGATGACCTGGGATCCGTTGATGGGCTGGATTCCACCCTTAAATCAGGCGCAGTGGCTCGATTCCTTTGAACACTACAAAAAAATTCCCGAATTTTATGAACTGAATCCCGATATGGATGTGGAAGGATATAAGAATATTTTTATGCTCGAATATATCCACCGCGTCTGGGGCCGGTTAATCGGGCTCTTCTTTTTGCTGCCGTTTCTGTATTTCCTGATGGCCGGGAAGATAGCAAAATCATTCCGTCCCAAACTGATCATAATGTTTGTGCTGGGCGGCATGCAGGGCGTACTGGGCTGGTACATGGTCAGCAGCGGCTTTGATAATCCCCATGTTAGCCAGTATCGGTTGACAGCACATCTGTCGGCGGCTTTCATCATTTACGGATATATATTGTGGGTAGCGATGGGTCTGCTTTTCCCAGACAGGGATGCTTCCCTGTATGATGTCAGACCGCTAAGACGGCTGGCATTGGGCCTAACCGGCCTGATTGCGCTAACAGTCGTGGCTGGAGGTTTGGTGGCAGGGCTGAAGGCGGGATTCGCCTACAACACATTCCCGTTAATGGAAGGGCACTTTATCCCGGAAGGCTATGCCATGCTTACCCCTTTTTACCTCAATTTCTTTGAAAACATTGCAGCGGTTCAGTTCGATCATCGCATTCTGGCCGAGACGCTGTTGTTGTGCGTATTCGGGTTGTGGTGGTATGCGCGAAAATTTACGCTATCGGACCGGGCGCGCATGGCATTCAATTTACTGTTGGGCATGGTTGTGCTGCAAGTATCTTTGGGTATCGCCACGCTGGTGATGGTGGTGCCCACATGGCTTGCCGTAACACATCAGGGTAGTGCCATGCTTTTGTTTACTGCCGCACTGTTTACCAATCACACACTACGCAGGAACTGAGGGTATGCAAAACAGCGGATTAAGAAACATGTTGCCACTGGTTGGAATCTATGCCCTGCGTATGCTCGGCTTGTTTATGATTTTGCCTGTGTTTGCACTGTATGCCGAACATTTGCATGGCAGCACCCCCATGCTGGCCGGCTTGGCACTGGGTGCATACGGCCTGACCATGGCCTTACTGCAGATTCCATTTGGCATGCTATCGGACCGTTTCGGGCGAAAGCCGGTGATTGCCGCCGGGTTACTGTTATTCGCGTTGGGCGGGGTGGTTGCGGCTATGTCCGATTCGGTGACTGGCGTAATTGCAGGCAGGTTGCTGCAAGGCTCAGGAGCCATTGCAGCGGCTGTGATGGCGCTGATTGCCGATCTGACTGATGAATCTCAGCGTACCAAGGCCATGGCGGTATTCGGTATAGGAATTGGCGCTTCATTTACCTTCGCCCTGATCCTTGGTCCCATGCTGGATAGCTATATCGGCGTGGATGGTTTGTTCTGGCTTGCATCTGTATTTGGTATCGTCGGTATCGTCATTCTCTATCTGTTTGTGCCAAATCCTCAACACAGTCATATGCATCGTGATGTTGAAGTAGAGCCGATGAAACTCAAGCAGATATTAGCCAACCGGCAATTGCTACGTATGGATTCCGGCATCTTTTTTCTTCACACGATGATGACATCCACGTTCATTGCTTTGCCCTTTGCCCTGCGCAATGATGTGCATTTGCCAACGGAAGCGCATGTGTGGTTCTACCTCCCCATTCTGCTGGCTTCCGTAGCCGGTATGATTCCTCTGATTATTGTGGCAGAGAAATACGGGAAGATGAAACAGATTTTCACGGGATGTGTTGTTGCCCTGATTGTGGCGGAAGGGTTACTGGCGACGACACATCATTTCATGGCCGGACTCGTGGCCGGTACGTTTATCTATTTCGTGGCTTTCAATGCGCTCGAAGCAAGCCTGCCATCGCTGGTATCACGTATGGCCCCCGCGGCAGGAAAAGGGACTGCCATGGGTGTGTATTCTACCTCCCAGTTCTTCGGTGCATTCTGCGGAGGTGTTTCCGGTGGCGTGATGTACGGAGCATTTGGTGTTGGCGGCGTATTCATGGTTAGCGCTGGCCTGGCGCTGATCTGGCTACTGGTTTGTCGTGGCATGCGTTTTCCCATGAACCTATCAAGCAAAATGATTCCTGTCGGTAGCATCAATCAGGTGGAAGCCGAAGCACTTGCTGGAAAGCTGAAGCAGGTACGCGGTGTCGAGGATGTTACGATAGCTCAGGAAGAGGGTGTGGCCTATCTGAAGGTGGATGAAAATCAGTATAACCCGGATGTAATTCCCGAATTGCTTAAGTGATGGTGATTTTCCAAAAAAACACCATTACATGCACGGACGGACTTTTTATGATGGAATCAAATGATTAGTTTGTATGGGGATTTGTGAAAAATGCAGGTTAGCGCGTTCGCACTGTTTCGGCTCGGGTTTCGACCGTTTTTTCTGACTGCGGTATTGTTCTCGGTTATAGTCATGAGTATCTGGATGCTGCAACTTGTTTTTTCTATCAAAGTTCTTCCATCCGATATTACGCCAATGTTCTGGCATGCGCATGAAATGATTTATGGCTATGCGTTGGCGGTTGTGGCGGGTTTTCTCCTCACCGCTGTCAGAAACTGGACCAGGATTCAAACCATCCATGGCCTGCCTCTGCAATTGTTGCTTCTGTTCTGGGTTCTGGCCCGAATTGCATCGCTGATTCCCGGTCCGCATGCCCTGATTGCAGGAGTGATTATGGATAATATATTCATCGCTTCTCTGTCACTTGCCATCACGATACCGGTTGTCCGGGCAAGGTTATGGAAGAATATGAGTGTGGTGTCCAAAATTTATTTTCTTCTGATTGGGAATATTATTTATTCTCTTGGCCTTCTCGGTATGTTTTCCGGCGGGGAACGCATCGGGATTTATATTGGGCTGTATATGATTCTCTCTCTGATTCTTGTGTTGTCACGCAGGGTTATGCCGATGTTCATTGAGGGAGGAGTGGGTTATACCGTATCCCTGAAAAATCATTTATGGGTGGATATCTCAGGATTCCTTCTATTTCTCACTTTTGCGGTCTCCGATACTTTCTTTACTACCCCCGCGTTGACCGCATGGCTGGCGGCCGCATTATTTATTCTACACTGTATTCGACTTTGGGGATGGCATACACATGGTATATGGGATAAACCATTACTGTGGGTGCTGTATCTTGCTTATGCATGGATCATCCTCGGTTTTGGGCTAAAATTTGTTGCTTTCATAGCCGGTATTCCGCCCTCGCTGGCGGTTCACGCGTTTACTGTTGGAGGCATCGGCATGATGACGCTGGGCATGATGGCGCGGGTGTCTCTGGGGCATACCGGAAGAAATATCATGCAGCCGCCATCCGGGCTTGGCCCGATATTTTTCATGTTGTTTCTCGGCGCATTCGTGCGGGTTGTTTTTCCGCTGATGTTCGCGGGTCACTACCTGTTATGGATTGGAATATCGCAAGTGTTCTGGATCGGGGCCTTTTCATTATTCCTGTATATCTATGCACCCATCCTGATACGCCCGCGTATCGATGGACAATGGGGTTAACGTTACAACCATCCGGTGAGCCGTTTACTGACTATCTGCTCCCGTTGTGGTTTCTTGCAAGAAGAGCAAGCATTACTGCGGGAGCGCACCTTGTACCTGACCGGCTTGCAACTCGTTGAAGAGCGATTTCAGCGCTAGGTCCAGCGCAGCCAGTGGCGAATCGTGTTTGCGATATCTTCCGGTTTACTGGTGTGGCTCATGAGTTTGTCGAGGTTGCCATCCGGGCGGACAATGATGATGAAGGAAGCATGGCTGACGGTATAGTTACCCTTCTTGTCCGGTGCTTCTTTTTTATAGCCTGATAAAAAAGATTTCGCGGCGGCCTCAATCTCTTTTGAGTTACCGCTTAGCCCCACGATATGAGGATTAAAATGCCGGGCATATTTTGCCATCACTTCAGGAGTATCACGATCCGGGTCCGTGGTGATAAATACCGGTAGAACTTTGGCCAATTCATCTGAATCCAGCAACTTGAGTGCTGCTCCGATTCTAACCAGTGTGCCAGGGCAGACGTCGGGGCAATGGGTATAACCGAAGTAAATCACGCCAACCTTGCCCAGCATATCCTTGGAAGTGACTGGGCCATCGACACTATGTAGGGAAAATTTACCATGGATATCAGGATAATGGCTGGGAGGCATCCTGTTCATGCTGTATATACCGAAGCCAAAAAAAGCTGCGGTAAGTCCGAGAAGGATGAAAGGAAAAATGTTGCGTTTGCGGCTCATAAATAGATGGCTCCATTGATAGTGGAATGGTATTTGCGACGAAGCATATCATCGGGGATGGTTTGTTACAGGGAATGCAGCTTCGGCTAAAATAAATGTATTATCTAATGCAGGTGAAATTCTCTAAAATTGTTTCAGATATTCGATAATTTCCGTTCGTTCTTTCTCAGATTTAATACCCGGTATTGCCATAAGCGTGCTGGGCTTGATTCCGGTCGGGTCTTTCAACCACTGTCCCAGAGATTTTTCATCCCATTTTTTAAAGGGGACGCCTGATATGCTGGGGGCACGGCCAACGATGCCCTTCAGGGGAGGCCCTACTTTGCTGATATTTCTGTCCATATAATGGCACGTGCCACATTTCTCATGGGCCAGTTTAGCGCCGGGAAGTGATTCTCTTGCCAAATTTTCAAGGGTTGAACTGATAATGCCGCTTGACGGGTGTTCTTCTTTATTCTGGCCGCATGCGGCCACATTCATGACCAGTATGACAGGCAGGATTCTGATAACAAAACGGCACATGAATAACCCTCTCATCTCTTGATAACAATGTTCATGATGAATGGTAGCACAAAGATATCCTACATATTAGAGGTTTGCTTTTGGCTGTGGAGGTGCTATAAATCGCAGTTGAAAATTTGATCCGGCTTTATCAAGAGCAGTGGAGGGTTTCAGGCCCTGTGAAACTGCGGCAACCGGCCAACGATGTTAAAGTAAAACGTCCGAGGCGTCCGGTGCCAATGCCTGCTTCCTGATTGAAAGGAAGAGCGATGAGGTGCGGTTGTCAATGTTCGTGGATTTTACGCGCATACAACCTCGCTTTATTCAGGCGGGGTTTCTTTTTGCCTGTTCTTCTTGATATCTCCGGTATTGGAGCTGTTTAAAATGAGCAAGAGTATTGCGCGGGCACTGAAATGCCGGGAATGCGGCCAGGAATATGACATTGCGCCGGAGCATGTGTGCGAGTTCTGTTTCGGGCCGCTGGAAGTGGCCTATGATTACGATAAGCTGGCCGGAAAATTCACCCGTGAATTGATTGAGTCACGCCCGCAAACAATGTGGCGCTATAAGGAATTGCTGCCGGTGGACGGCGATCCGACAGTGGGCGTACAGAATGGATTCACGCCACTGGTGCGTGCCCGTAACCTGGAAAAGGCGTTGGGCGTATCCGAGTTGTATATCAAGAATGATTCCGTGTGTTATCCAACACTGTCGTTTAAGGATCGTGTGGTTTCCGTGGCGTTGTCCAAGGCGGTGGAGTTTGGCTACAAAACCGTAGCCTGTGCTTCTACGGGCAATCTGGCCGGTTCGGTGGCGGCCAACGCAGCAGCTGCCGGACTCAAGTCCTATGTGTTCATTCCGCATGATCTGGAACGGGGTAAAGTGCTGGGCGCTGCCATTTATGGAACCACGATGATTGGTATCAAAGGCAATTATGACGATGTGAACCGCCTTTGCTCCGAAATCGCCGGAAAGTACGACTGGGCCTTTGTAAACGTAAATGTGCGGCCATTCTATGCCGAAGGATCGAAAACGCTCTGTTATGAAGTGATGGAACAACTGGGCTGGCGCGCGCCGAAACATGTGGTGGTGCCGATGGCATCGGGCTCGCTGTGCACCAAAATTCATAAGGCCATTAAGGAATTTGTTCAGCTCGGGCTGGTGGAGGATGTCGAGACCAGAATGTATGGTGCGCAAGCTACGGGTTGTTCACCAATTTCCAAATCGGTCAAGGAGGGGACGGACCTGATTCATCCGGTACGGCCTGATACCATTGCCAAATCGCTGGCCATTGGTAATCCGGCAGATGGTTATTATGCCAATCGGGTGATACGTGAAACCGGTGGATGGTCCGAGGATGTATCTGATGATGAAATTGTGGCAGCAATGCGCCTGCTGGCCGAAACCGAGGGCATCTTCACGGAAACTGCCGGGGGCGTTACCCTTGGTGTGGCGAAGAAGCTGATTGAGCAGGGCCGTATTCCGCGTGACGAATCAATTGTCCTGTGTGTGACGGGCAACGGCCTGAAGACGCAGGAAGCGATTGCCGGTAAGGTGGCGGAACCACGTATTATAGGTCCAAGCCTGGATGAGTTTGATGCGCTGGCTGAGGCGGATGCGGCGCAGCTGGCGGCATAATGTTAAGAAACAGCGAATAACAGGAGTGATAACATGAGTGTAACCGTACGTATCCCAACCCCGTTGCGTAAGTTGACAGGTGGCACCGATGAGGTATCGGTTGATGCGGCCAACGTGGGTGAAATGATTGAGAATCTGGAGAGCGCACATGCCGGGTTGAAGGAGCGATTATGCGATGAATCCGGCGATATTCGACGTTTCGTGAACATTTATGTGAACGACGAAGATGTACGTTTCCTTCAAGGTAAAGATACGCCGCTGGCAGACAATGATCAGGTGTCCATTGTGCCCGCCATTGCAGGCGGGAACGCCTGAGTATTCGGAGAAAGCTTTGAAACAGCGTGTTTATCTGACGTTTTCAAGAGAAACGGTACGTGAACCTCTGATCTGGAAGGTAGGGCGGGAGTTTGACGTGATTACCAATATCCGCACCGCTGAGGTGAAAGAGGACATGGGTCTCGTCGGACTGGAGCTTGAGGGTACACAGGATACCGTTGAGCAGGCTCTGGCCTGGCTTAAAGCACAGGGCGTACACGTCGAACCCATCGAGCAGAACATTATCGAAGGCTGAGCATACATTATGGCTCGGGGTTTCCTTGTGCTATAAAGTACAGTAATATTGTTGTTGAAATAATTATTTACAGCATATGAGGTGTATTATGGTTATATTTAATAATATCGCGGAAACAGTGGGGCATACCCCCCTGGTGCGCTTGCAACGCATGGGTGGTGAGTTAAAGGCTGAAATTCTATTGAAGCTGGAATTCCGAAATCCACTGAACTCCGTTAAGGACCGTATTGGCAAGGCAATGATTGAGGCTGCCGAAGCGGATGGAAGCCTCAAACCGGGTGGCGTGATTGTCGAACCGACCAGTGGCAATACAGGGATTGCGCTGGCATTCGTTGCGCGCGCCAAGGGGTATCGCTGTATATTGACCATGCCGGAATCCATGAGTCTGGAACGGCGCAAGTTGTTGAAATTACTGGGTGCGGAACTGCAATTAACACCGGCGGAAAAGGGCATGAAGGGTGCAATTGAAAAGGCAACTGAGATTGTCAGCAAGACCGAGGGCGCATTCATGCCACAGCAGTTTGAAAATCCGGCCAATCCGGAGATCCATCGCAAAACGACTGCGGAGGAAATCTGGGCGGATACGGATGGGAATGTCGATGCGATTATCGCGGGTGTAGGCACGGGTGGCACCATTACCGGTGTGGCCGAAGTGATTAAATCGCGTAATCCCGATTTTCAGGCTATTGCGGTAGAGCCTGCTGATTCGCCTGTCATTTCCGGAGGCAAACCGGGACCGCACAAAATACAGGGTATTGGCGCGGGCTTTATTCCGAAGAATCTGAACGTGGATATCGTTGATAGCGTGGAACAGGTCAGCAACGAAGATGCCTTGAGTACGGCACGTCGCTTATCGGATGAGGAAGGCATTGCCGGTGGCATTTCCTCCGGTGCGGCTATGGCCGCGGCACTGAAAGTGGCGGCAAGACCGGATATGGAAGGCAAACGTATCGTGGTCATCCTGCCATCCATGGCAGAACGCTATATGTCCACGGATTTGTTTAAAGGAATTGAAGTTTAACAGTAACCGGAGGGTGTAAGTGATTGATTTTACAGAAGAACAAATTGAGCGCTATTCGCGCCATATTATCCTGCCAGAGGTTGGCGGTGAGGGACAGTCAAGGTTGCTTGAGTCCAAGGTGTTTATGATTGGTGCAGGTGGACTGGGCAGTCCCGTGGCCTATTATCTGGCGGCAGCAGGCGTGGGAACCATTGGCATCGCCGATGCCGATGTGGTGGATATGTCCAATCTCCAGCGCCAGATTATTCATAACAATGAACGTATTGGCATGGAAAAGGTGGAGAGCGCGAAAAAGACCATACAAGCGCTGAATCCGGATGTGAATGTTATTACCTACACCGAGCGTGTCACCGAGGAAAATGTGCGCGAGATTATTCGTGATTACGATCTGATTGTGGACGGTTGTGATAATTTCCCGACCCGTTTTCTGGTCAACGATGCCTGTTTTTTCGAGCAGAGAACACTGGTTTCAGGCGCGATGTTCCGCTTCGAAGGGCAAGTGACGACATTCAAGCCCCATACGGACAGGGAAGGCCCGTGCTATCGCTGCCTGTATCCCGAGCCGCCTCCGGCAGGTCTGGTACCAAGCTGTTCCGAAGCCGGGATTCTGGGCGCATTGGCCGGATCTGTAGGCACAATTCAGGCTGTGGAAGTGATTAAGGAGTTATTGGGTATTGGCAATTCCCTGTCCGGCTATCTTATGACCTTTGATGCGCTACGCATGGAGTGGCGTAAACTGAAGCTTCGCAAGGATCCGGCCTGCCCGTTGTGCTCGGAAAAAGCGACCATCAAGGATTTGATTACTTATGATGAGGCGTGTGAATTGCGCGCCGCTCAAGCCTGAGGAGCAGGAACATGGCAGCAGCTGAACCGATAAATTTCGCCAGTGAAGGCGATATTGAGGAATATGAAGCAGGATTAAAGGCATTCCTGGACGGGCGTATGCCCGAGGAACGCTTTACGCCGTTCCGGTTGCAAATGGGTGTGTATGGCCAGCGGCAGGATGGTGTGCAGATGATGCGCATAAAACTACCCGGTGGCTGTTTGACGCCCGCGCAACTGGATGTGATTGCTGATATTGTGGACCAGTATGCTGGTGAGCTTGGCGCACCCAAGCTGGCACATGTGACAACGCGGCAGGATATTCAGGCGCATTTTCTGCGTCTGGAGGATACGCCTGCCATCCTGCGTAAGCTGGCCAAAGCTGGTATGACCACGCGCGAGGCTTGCGGCAATACTGTACGCAACGTGACATCATGTTTCCTGTCCGGTGTATGCCCCGCCGAACATGCCAATGTTAATGTGCATGCTCAGCGTTTTGCCGATTTTTATTTACGGCATCCATTGACGCAGCAATTTCCACGTAAATTCAAGGTTACCTTTTCAGGTTGTGCCACGGACTGCGGGCTTTCGGCTATGCATGACATCGGCTTTATAGCGAAAACGGAAAACGGCAACCATGGTTTTGAGGTCTGGGCGGCCGGTGGGTTGTCCACCCATCCGGTTTCGGCCATTAAACTCGAAGACTTTATCGAGGAGAAAGAACTCCTGCTGGTTGGTGAAGCGCTGATGCGCATTCATTTCAAGTATTCGGACCGCAAACATCGTGCGCGGGCGCGCATGAAATATGTATTGATGAAGCTCGGCGCTGAAGGCTTTATTGACCTGTATCGCAAGGAACGTGCGGCTGTGGAAAAGGCGCACGGTACTGATTCGGGGTATCCCGAAGCGAACTGGCGTGAACCGTCCGGCCCGCTTCCGTTTCATGGTGACCCAGTAGTGGATCAGCATGATAGTCGCAAGGCTGTGCTGCTCAATCTGTTCCGTGGTGATCTGACACCGGCGCAGTGCCATGCCGTAGCAGAGGCGGCACGTGTGGGTGGTAGCAATGATATTCGCGTTACGCCCGAACAGGGCGTGGTCGTTACCGGTGTTGTACCGGAAAAAACGGATGAGGTAATAGCTATTCTGGATGCCGCCAGGATTACAACCAGGCATGCACGTGGTATTTCCGATGTGACGGCGTGCCCCGGTGTGGAATCCTGCCGGTTGGCCATTACCAATTCCTATGGACTGGCCGATACCATTAAACCGGAGCTTGAAAAGTTGACCGTGAACTATCCCGATCTTGCCGGGATACAGGTTAAAATTTCGGGGTGCCAACACTCCTGTGGCCAACATCATATCGCCGATCTCGGGTTCCACGGCCTGGCGAAGAAGATCGAGAGCAGGGCCGTGCCACATTATCAATTGCATGTTGGCGGTTCAGGTAAGGCGGGCGAGGCTTTTGGTTATGCCACGAATCCCGTACCAGCCAAGCGTGCGCCGGAAGCGGGAATCGCCGTGCTTCGTACCTATCAGGAGGAGCGGGAAACGGATGAAAGCGTGCATGATTGGGCGGCCCGCGTTGGCAAGGATGGCATCAATGCTATTTTGGCACCATTTTCCGCCGGTGAGGGCGAGGTTGAAGGGTTGATGTATGACTGGAGCGAGAATCAGCCCTTCTCGACCAAAGATAACAAGCCGGGCGAGTGCGCCGCCGCCGTGGTTGGCATGACCGATGCGCTGGTCGCCGAGGCTCAATATGAATTGCGTGTCGGCACTGCCCATCTGGATTCCATGTTCTGGGCTGAGGCATTGGAGGGCTACAAGCAGTCCGCCATCTCTGCCGCACGAGCCTTTCTGGTCGTCTACGGTGAAAAGCCGGAGGATGATGCGCAAGTTTTTGGCCTGCTGGCTGGCCTTGCCGTGGCCGACAAGGAGGTCTCCGGCGGCTTGGCCAAGGCAACATCGGCATTAATGAACGTCAATATCGCCGATCCTGCGCCGGGTGTCACCGCCTTGCGGGATGTGGTTGAAGCATTTGTTGATCTTGCGTCCGTCCGGTTTGCACCGGTGCCTCAGGAAGAATCCAAAGCACCGGATGCACCTGCCGCGAAACAGACATCAGCCGGAGATGGAGAACCGATTCTGCTAGACCTCACAGGTGTGGCCTGTCCGATGAATTTCGTCAAGACTAAACTGAAACTGGAAACGCTGCCGGCTGGCGCGCGTCTGTCAGTGATTCTTGATGATGGCGAACCCATCGAGAATGTTCCGCGTTCCCTGGAAGAACAGGGGCAGAAGGTACTTGCGCAGGAGAAAATTTCTGACAGCCAGTGGAAGATTCTGGTGGAGAAGTCTGCCTAAACAGCGGCCAAAATCATGACGATTTTTGATAATTCCGGCCGTACCAAGTTGGCCCTGGTGACGCACGGCGTAACGCTTCCCGATGGTTTGCCACAGGCCTCTCACTGGATTTCCCAGGCCAATGCCGTGGAAACGGTACTGGATATGCGCCTTCCCAGTGGGCACTTTGCAACCGTTCCTGTAGCCCAGCCGTTTACGGAGAAGAGTCCGATTGCACTGCATGTTACGGAAGATGGATGTGAACTGGCACACGAAGGTGAGAGGCTGCACGTGGAATTGCTTGCGGCGCCTAAATATTACCATCGGACGACACGCGCCGGTGCCCGTATGGGGAGCTTCTCGTCGCTGCATGATAAATTACTGATTTTGCATCCGCTGATGGGCTGTGGGTTTTTCGCCGATCAGGGGAAGGCCTGCCAGTACTGTCAGTATGATTCGATGCTGAATGAAGCGATCCCACCGTTACGCGATCCGCTGGAACTGGTGGAGGTGGTGCGGGCGGCGCTGGCCGAGCGTGAAGTGGACACGGTGTATCTGTACAATGGTCATGTGCCGGGGGATCAGGCGGGACTGGATCGTCTGATTTCGCTAATTGCACTGTTGCGCCGTCACCTGGGGCATCGTCAAATTGCATTGGAAACCGTAGCGCCACGCGATACCTCCATGATCGACGACCTGTATGCCGCAGGGCTGGATGTGCTGATTTGCAATCTTGAATTATTCGATGAAGAACGATTTGCCACTGTCTGTCCCGGCAAACAGGCCGAAGGCGGTCAGGAAGCGATATGGCGCGCGCTTGGGCATGCTGCTTCGGTATTCCGCGAGGGAGCGGTTGTCAGCCACCTGATTTTGGGTCTGGAACCGGTGAAATCGACGATTTCCGGCATGGAAGCCCTGGTGGAACATGGCGTGGTGCCGTTGTTGATTCCCTTTCGCCCATTGCCAGGGACGCCTTTGGAACATACGGCCCTTCCGGATATGGATGCCGCCGAGGAAGCCTTTCTCGCATTGTATGACATTCTGGCGGCATCCGGTTTGCCGACGCATCGTTTGCGCGATATGGGGCGTGTGCTTACGCCAATGGAAAGCAGGGTGCTGGTAGGGCGAGAGGTATCCTTGCCGGAACGCCTGACGTTGACTCCTGTGGGCAGAAAGATGGGTGGATGGTTCGATGCCTTGCGGCGTACACTCAGAGTACAATATACCGATTCAGAAACGGGACGGGGCGGGACAGGACACTAGGATGCCAGTCATTTTTGATAACCGGCCCATGCACGTATTGCTGGCGCAGAAGGGACTGCCGTTTGCGGCACTGGCTTTCCTTGCGGTGATAGCATGGTGGGCGGTGGGACAAGAGGTGCCTGCCGGATTGAGTCATTCTGGCTGGCGCGCCATCATTGTTTTTACCCTTTGTCTTGTTCTCTGGATATCCCAATTATTGCCATTAGCGGTTACTGCTATCCTGGGACTGGCTTTGCTGCCCTTACTGGATGTGATGCCGGCTAATGAAACCTTTGCCTTGTTCGGTAACCCTGCCGTGTTTTTTATTCTGGGCGCATTTATGCTGGCTGCGGGCGTGATCAAGTCCGGGCTCTCCGAACATCTTGCTCTGGCCTTGCTGGAACGGGTGGGATCAAGTCCCCGGCGATTACTGCTGGCAATGCTGTTGTTGCCCGCATTCATGGCTTTCTTTATGCCTGAACATGCCGTGGCAGCGGTATTTCTTCCGCTTGCATGGGAGGTTGTCCGGGCGCTTGGGCTCAAGCCGGGAGACCGGTATGCACAATCGGTGTTTCTTGCTATGGCATGGGGCGCCATCGTAGGCGGCGTTGCCACCTTGCTGGGTGGTGCACGCGGACCGCTGGCCATGGCGCTGGTACAGGAATTAGCCGGTAAATCATTTTCGTTCCTTGACTGGACCATCGCCGCAGCACCACTGGTTGCCGGTATGCTGGCCGTCGGTGCTGTATTGCTTCTTTTGGTTACGCCAGTTCATGGGATTGATGTTGGGTCCGTCCGCGAAACAATTGAGAAGAAACGGCTGGAATCCGGTTTGCTTAATTGGCAAGGGCGTATCATGGCTCTGTTGATGGTTGTGACCATCATCGCATGGCTGTTTGCAGGGCATGCGGTCGGACTTGCCAGTATTGCTCTAATCAGCGTCGTATGCATGTTTGCACTGCGGCTGGTTTCATGGAAAGAAATTCAGGCAAACGTAAGCTGGGATGTGGTCTTGCTATACGGTGGGGCGATAGCCATCGGCAAGGCGATTGCCGTGACGGGCGCGGGCGCATGGTTGGCTTCATGGTTGTTGCCAGTGGGTGCAGCGGGTTTGGGATTATTATTTCTGATGGCGTTGGCGACTTTGCTGTTAACCGAGGGGGTAAGCAATTCTGCCGCCGTGGCCATTATGTTGCCTGTGGCGATTCCGGCAGGGCTGGCTGCAGGCATGAATCTCGTGACTGTATCCATGGCCGTTGGAATTGTTGCGGGATTTGCCTTCATGTTACCCATGGGAACGCCGCCCAATGCCATGATTTTTGCTACAGGCTACGTGAAAACTGCCACAATGTTGCGCTATGGAGCTCTCATGTCTGTCGCGGCATTCACCCTGTTTGCATTGACGGTCTGGTTGTGGTGGCCTCTTGCAGGCATTGGAGTGATGAAGTGAACACATCGGCATTGATTGAGTCCACCGTAGCACTACTGCGGCAAGCCAGAGACAAACATGGCGACCGTCTGATTTACCCCTGTGCCATGGGTTCGGAAGGAATGGTTCAGATTGATCTGATCTGCAAACAGGTCACCGGAATTCGTATTATGACGCTGGACACGGGTCGCCTGCCACAGGCTACCTATGAATTGATGCAGAAAGTGCGCGAGCATTATGGTATTGATCTGGAAATCATGTTTCCAGACCGGGATGAGGTTGAGGCCATGGTGCGCGAACGCGGAGTGAACCTGTTTTATCACTCGGTTGAAAACCGCAAACTTTGCTGTGGTATACGCAAAGTGCACCCGCTTAAACGGGCGCTTACCGGTATGGAAGCATGGATCACGGGACGACGCCGGGATCAATCGGAGAACCGTGCGGTAGTTCAACCGGTTGAGGATGATCCGGTTTTTGGCCTGATAAAGTATAATCCCATGCTTGACTGGACGGAAAGCGATATCTGGGCCTATATCCGGGAGCATGATGTGCCTTATAACCGCTTACACGATGAACATTATGTCTCGATTGGATGCGAATGTTGTACCCGTGCCATTACCGCCGGAGAAGACCCGCGCGCCGGGCGCTGGTGGTGGGAGAACGAAGACACCCTGGCTGAATGCGGGCTGCATGTCAGTTCACTGAATGCGGGTGAAGGAGAGGCGGGTGAGGGGATATAGGAGAAACAAATGAGTGAACACAGACTCACGCAACTCAAGACGCTGGAAGCGGAGTCCATCCACATCATGCGGGAAGTGGTGGCCGAGTTTCGCAATCCGGTCATGCTTTATTCCATTGGTAAGGATTCCAGTGTGATGTTGCATCTGGCACGCAAGGCTTTTTATCCTGCGCCGTTGCCATTTCCACTGTTGCATGTGGATACTGCCTATAAGTTTCCCGAGATGTATGAATTTCGTGAATGGTTTGTGAAGGAAATTGGTGCGGAGTTGATTGTCAGGCGTAATGAAGACGCTATCAATAAGGGAATGAATCCCAAGGAATACGGCGTGGCGCGATGCTGCGGTGCATTGAAGACGCAGGGTCTGCTGGATGCGCTGGAAGAGGGGAATTACGATGCCGCTTTTGGCGGTGCGCGGCGCGACGAGGAGCGCAGCCGTGCCAAGGAGCGCGTGTTTTCCATTCGTGATGAATTCGGTCAGTGGGATCCGAAGAACCAGCGGCCTGAATTGTGGGATATCTACAATGGCCGTATCCATGAGGGCGAGAGTGTACGCGTATTCCCCTTGTCCAACTGGACGGAAATGGATATCTGGCTCTATATCCGCGAAGAAAATATCCCGATCGTGCCGTTGTATTATGCCAAAAAGCGGCCGATGGTGGAACGGGGAAGTCTGCTGATTCCGTATTATGAAGAAACAAAGGATCAGCTTTTGAAAGGCGAAGAACCAACAATGGTGATGAGCCGTTTCCGAACACTGGGCTGTATGCCATGCACGGGGGCTGTGCGTTCCAATGCTACTACGATTGATGAAATCGTGGCGGAGGCCGCTGCTGCGCGCAGAAGCGAGCGCGAAACACGCATTATCGATCATGGCGCCAATACCATGGAAGACAAGAAGAAAGAAGGGTATTTTTAGAGATGACAGCAAATATCAATTTTAAACTCAGCCAGACTATCCAACTGCTGCGACTGGCTACGGTAGGCAGTGTAGATGATGGCAAATCAACCCTGATTGGCCGTCTTCTGGTGGATACCAAAGGAGCTTTTGAGGATCAGTTGCTTTCAGTAACGCGCAAGAAAGGTGCTGCATCAGAGGCTGAAGTAGATCTTGCCATGTTGACGGATGGTTTATCCGCCGAACGCGAACAGGGCATCACGATTGATGTCGCATACCGTTATTTTGCTACGCCGAAACGAAAATTTATCATGGCTGACTGTCCAGGCCACGAGCAATACACACGCAATATGGTAACAGGGGCTTCTACGGCCAATGCCGCCATCATCCTGATTGACGCTCGCAATGGGGTCATGCCGCAAACCAAAAGGCATACGCATATCCTGGGCCTGCTGGGAACGCCTCATCTGGTTGTTGCCATCAATAAAATGGACATGGTGGAGTATGATCAGGGTATATTTGAGAAAATTCGTACCGATATCAACGCTTATTGTGAAAAACAGGGGATCAAGGATCTGAGTTGTATTCCAATATCGGCTTTGCATGGCGATATGGTAGTTACGCGCGGCGATTCCATGCCCTGGTATAAAGACAGAACATTGCTGGAAACACTTGAATCGATTGAAGTAACCGACCATATCGAGCGCTTGCCGTTCCGTTTTGCAGTGCAATATGTCAATCGTCCGCAAACAGAAAATCTACCAGACTTCCGGGGTTATTGCGGCCGCATCAATTCCGGCACTGTACGTGTCGGTGATACGGTAGCGTTATTACCAAGCGGCAAGACATCCCGCATTAAGGAAATTGTCACGTTTGACGGAAATCCGGATGAAGCATTTGCACCACAGAGTGTAACACTGACATTGGCGGATGATATTGATATTTCACGTGGTGATATGATTGTACATTCAGACCCAATACCTGAAATACGCAAGGAAATTGAAGGAATAGTCTGCTGGATAGGTGATGAACCGTTGGAAGTACGCAAAAAATATATCATTAAGCAAACTACGAACTCAGTGCGGGCCGTTGCAACGGATATTGTTTATCGCACCGATATTCACACCTTGAATCGAGATGATGCAGACGAACTGGGAGTCAATGAAATTGGCCGGGTGAGCTTTAAACTGGCACAGCCAATTTATTGCGATACGTATGCGGACAATCGCGCCACCGGCAGCTTTATCATTATTGATACGTTTACCAATATTACGGTTGGCGCCGGCATGATTTGTTGACTGTATCTTGACAACAACGGGATCTGACCTAAAATCCTGACCGATTGGTTGGTCAGGAGAAAGCGATGGTACGGGTATCAAACGGTGAAAAGCGCATTCTGGAAGCGGCGGAAAACTTGTTTTCCAGACATGGCTTTGATGCTGTTTCCATCCAGAAAATCGCTACGCAGGCAGGCGTGTCCAAGGCTACGATCTTCCATCACTTTTCCAGTAAACAGGAACTTTATATCACCATATTGAAGCAGGCCTGCCTCGATATTGGCACTATTTTGCAATCTCTGGAGAAAGAACCCTGTACATCCGTTAAGCCACTGCGCGACTTCGCCAGCGCCCATTTGAAAAATATGTTCGACCAGCAGGATGTGTCCCGCCTGATTCTGCGCGAGATGACGGATGGAGATATCAAACAGGGCCAGGCATTGGCTGTTGAAGTGTTTGGTGAACATTTTTCACGGCTGATTGTGTTGATTCAAAGCGGACAACAGGAAGGGGTGTTGCGCAAGAATATGGATGCGGCTGACGCAGCGGCCGCTATTGTGGGATTGAATGTTTTTATGTTCCAGTCATGGTCGGTGCTTCAGCATTTGCCGGCAACATCTTTTACAGATCCGGCTCATACCGGGGAACGCTGGCTCCGTTTATTGCTTCTGGGCATTACGGACAAGGAAGAAACTGCAGCATGATATGGCGAGTGGCGCTGATCATGTTCATTTCGTTGATCTCTGCATGTGGAAGTGAAAAAACGGATATTCCGGCAACGATAAGAACCGTCAATATTACGACTCGGACGGCAGAGCTTCGGGATGTGCAAATCATGGAATCCGCTGTCGGCAGGATACTGAATCCACGTTCGGTCACCGTATCGGCTGAAGTGCCGGCGAAGGTCGCGTGGATTGGCGTGGATGTTGGTAGCCCCGTTAATAAAAACGATGTGCTGGTACGTCTGGTCAGCAACGATTTCAAGGAGCAGGCAACAGCCGCCAAGGCAAAAATCGCCAGTCTGGAGGCCAGAATACCAGCCCAGAGACGTCTGGTGCAGCGATACCGGAAACTTGCTGCCGACCAGTTTGTTTCACCTACCATGCTGGATCAATCGGAAGCGGAACTGGCCACGCTCATACAATCAAAACGTGCCTCTGTGGCCGAATATGCACGAGCCCGGCTGAATGTAGCGCACA
Organism: Zetaproteobacteria bacterium; assembly: GCA_036985955.1. Classification (GTDB taxonomy): domain Bacteria; phylum Pseudomonadota; class Zetaproteobacteria; order Mariprofundales; family Mariprofundaceae; genus JAUZQZ01. The sequence goes on from BTQQ01000001.1 coordinate 43,688, forward strand.
CCGTCGTAAGGGCACCCATATCCGGGCAGGTGCAACAGCGCTTCATTGCCGCAGGTGATTATGTAAAAGTCGGGATGCGACTGGTTGATATTGTGGCTGGTGGCCGACTCACCATCAGCCTTCCATTTCCGGAAACCAAAGCAGGCGTGATACGTGTGGGACAAAATGTTCGCCTGATCCTGCCATCGGGCGGGCAGGTTCTGCACGCACTCATCCGTGATCTGTCCCCCATGATTGGCCAGAGTTCCGGTGCGTTCGAGGCACGGCTCGAAGTAACAAATCCCGGTGGCTGGCGGCCTGGTGGCAGCGTGTTCGCTGACGTTCAGGTTGCGGAGCACAAGCAGGCTGTCGTGGTTCCCGATGCCAGTGTGGTTCTGCGGCCGAGGGGTGAGGTGGTGTATGTCATTAGCAATGGAAAAGCCTCTGAACGGCCCGTACGAAGTGGCGTACATACAGATGGCGGCGTGGAAATTGTTCGCGGGCTTAAAGCGGGTGAAACCGTTGCTGTGGATGGTGCTTCATTCCTGAGCAGCGGCGCAGCCGTTCATGTCATCCATGCCGGAAACAGATCTTCGGAAAAAGAAGATAAAGTAAGCGAATAATGACACTGCCTGAACTGTCCATCAAACGTCATGTACTGGCCTGGATGCTGTCCGGCGTACTGATGCTGTTTGGTATCATAGCGTATAACCGAATCGGGGTGGATCGGTTCCCTGATATTGATTTTCCGATGGTGTCCGTTACCACGGTGCTGGAAGGCGCGCAGCCGGATGTGGTGGATGCTTCAATTACGTCCTTTATCGAGGAAAAGGTCAACAGCGTCCCCGGCATTGAGCACGTCATTTCCCAATCCTCTCCGGGCGTATCTATCGTCAATGTGCAGTTTGATCTGAAAAAGGATATAGATGTCGCCTTCAACGAGGTGCAGGCCAAGGTGAATCAGGTATTGCGCAAGCTGCCCGATGGCGTTGATCCACCGGTGGTCGCCAAAGTCGAAGTGGGTGCCGCACCCATCATGTGGCTGGTCCTGACCGGCAACCGTACCTTGCAGCAGCTTAATCAATATGCACGCAATGTGATTAAAAAGCGTTTGGAAAACATTGATGGTGTAGGCGAGATTCGTATTGGCGGTGAGCGGGAGCGAACCATTCGGATATGGCTCAACCTGGAACGCATGCATGCATTGAATGTAACCGTACCTGATGTGATTCGCTCCTTTCGCAGCGAACATGTCCAGTTTCCGGGAGGTTTTCTGGTTGGCGGCAGGCGTGAATATCTGATCAGGCTGGATATGGAATTCCATCATATCCGCAAATTGCGCACTATGGTGATGGCCGCCCATCCGGGTGGCCGGGTCCAGTTGGGCGATATAGCCAGGATCGAGGATGGGCTGGCTGATAACCGCCAATTCTCACGATACAACGGTCAACCCAGTGTCGGTCTGGGTATCGTACGAATCACGGGCGCTAACACCGTGGCTATTGCCAGTGAGGTCAAACGCCGTCTTAAGCAGGAGATTCTTCCTGCACTTCCGCCCGGCATACATCTTGATATTGCGACCAATGATGCTGAAATTGTTGAAGGCATTGTCGATGGTCTGAAAGAACATCTGTACGAATCGGTATTCCTGGCGGCATTGATCGTATTTATTTTTCTCAAGAATCTGCGGGCTACGGCGATTATTTCGCTTGCCATCCCCGTATCACTGCTGGCGGCGATTGCGGCGGCTTTTTTCCTTCACTACACATTAAATTTAATGACCTTACTGGCGCTCTTGTTGCTGATTGGCGTAGTGGTGGATGATGCCATCGTGGTGTTGGAAAATATTTATCGGCATCGGGAAACGGGATTGGAGCCGGATGCGCGCGAAGCTGCGATCAAAGGAAGCCGTCAGGTGGCCTTTGCCGTTATAGCGGCCAGTCTTACCCTGGTTGCAATTTTTGCCCCGGTCATTTTTCTGGGTGGTCTGGTCGGACGTTTTTTTCAGGCCTTTGCCGTAGTAGTTGTTTTTGGTGTTTTGACGTCCATGCTGGTTGCCCTGACATTAACCCCCATGCTTTGCTCGCGTCATCTTAACGTCGAAAAAAAGCATGGGCGTATTTATGGTTTCTTTGATGCTGCATTCCTTGCTCTGGACCGGTTTTACAGGCACGTACTGGCTTGGGTGCTGGCATATCGCTGGAGCGTATTGGCGCTGGCAGCACTCATCTTTATTGCCAGCACCTATCTGTTCTCAATCGTGGGGAAGGGGTTTGTTCCGCAAGAGGACGAAAATCGCTTCATGGTAATCTTTAAGTCGCCGTTGGGCGCTTCCATTGAAGATACCCGTCATAAGGTACAGGCAATGGAAGTTGTTTTGCGTAGCACGCCGCATGTGGTCAATGTCTTCACTACGGTGGGTTTGGGTACGGCAGGGCAAGTGAATCAAGGCATTGCCTTCGTGCATTTGACGCCCAAGGCCACACGCACCATTCGCCAATGGGACATCATTGCCGCTGTGCAAAAGAAATTACTCAAAATACCGGGTTTGCGCGCCTTTGTTGTTCGTGTGCCGATTATCGGCGGGCAGCGTGGAGAACCGTTGCAGTTTGGTCTCACAGGGCCGAATCTGGATAAAACCGCACAACTGTCCTATGCATTGCTGAAGCGATTGCAAGAAACGCCCGGCATCGGTCATGCAGATCTGGATTTGCAACTGAATCTGCCGGAATTAACGTTACAGGTGGATCGTATCCGGGCGCGTGACCTGGGGATCACGGCGCAAGATGCAGCGCTGGCCGTGAATGTGCTGGCAGGTGGTTTGAATGTAGCGAAATACAATGATATTCCGGGCGATGGTAATCGCTACGATATTCGCCTGAAGGCCAACCCTGACGCATTAAGGCACCCTGAGGATTTGAGTAAAATATATGTGCGTTCCGTTAGCGGCGAACTGATTCGTCTGGATACGGTTGCCCGTTGGGAAAAGCATCTCGGTCCCGCAGTGATTCCAAAAATGGATTTGCGTTATGCCGGTATGTTTTACAGCAGGCCAACCATGCCGCTCGGCAATGCAGTGGAAATTGTTCGCCAAGAGGCGAAGGAAATCCTGCCTCCCGGCTACGGAATTACATTTTTGGGCCAAGCCTCTGAATTTGGCAAAACGCTGAAGAATATCGTGTTTGCCTTCAGCATGGCTATGATTCTTGTTTATATGGTGCTGGCCAGCCAGTTCAATTCGTTTTTGCAGCCATGGGTGTTGATGCTGGCGCAACCGCTGGCCGTAATAGGTGGTGTAGCGGCTTTGTGGATAAGCGGAAATACTCTGAACATCTTTTCCATGATCGGACTGGTTTTGCTGGTGGGGCTGGTGGCCAAGAATTCTATTTTGCTGGTCGATTTTACCAATCAGTTGCGCGCCAAAGGCGCAAGTATTGACGAAGCGCTCGAACAGGCATGCCCGATCCGGATGCGTCCGGTGCTCATGACATCGCTGACGATTATTTTTGCACTGCTTCCCGCAGCTCTTGGCCTTGGCAGGGGTAGTGAGATGACCATTCCCATGGCAGTGGCCGTGGTGGGCGGTATGATTTCTTCCACTTTGTTGACTCTGGTGGTTGTACCCGCAGCTTACTCCCTGCTCGAACACGGCATCACCCATTTCAGGCAATGGCGCGGGCGAACCGTATGAGATATGTGCTGATGATGGGCACCGCCTTGTTTTCCTGCATGGCCATTGCCGAGGCCGGAACCATGCTGAACCTGGATGCGGCGGCGCGCATGGCCCTGGAGCGCGCCCCCGCCTTCGCGGCGGCGCTGGCGGCCAGGGATGCCTCACTGGAAGATAAAAACCTGGGACTTGCGGGTCTGCTGCCCTTCATCAAGGGTACGGGTGAATTCAGCCATTTCAAGCAGAAGTATTCCTATACCCAGCCCAAGAGTTTCCTGGCCTCAAACGTGGTGTACAACCGCTTCCAGTTCGGTGCGACGCTTGTACAGCCTTTATACCGCCTGGACCGGTGGGCCGGGTTCGCGAAAGGCAAACTGGCCGCGGAAATCGGCGAACTCAAACTCTCGCTGGCGCGGCAGGCTTTGTTGATGGATGTGGCCCGGGCTTATACCGACGTGCTTGTCACTCTTGAGGATGTGGCCGCGGCCAGGATCCAGGAAAAAGCCGTGTCAACGTTGCGCGTGCAGGCCGCGACCGCCTTTCAGGCGGGTACGGCCACGGTTAATGACGCCCTGGAGGCCGACAGCAGGATCGATCTGGTCCGTGCCGACCGGATTCAGTCGGAAAACAATCTGGCTACGGCACGGGCTCGTTTCGAGTCCCTGGTTGGCAACGCTCATGTTGAACCGGTTCCCTTCGCCCGTCATCTGCATGCGGGTAGGCCCAGACCGGACGACGGCGGGCACTGGCGGGAGGCAGGCATGCATCATGCCCTGTCCGTGTTGATTTCCGAAAAAAAGCGGGCGGTTGCAAAACAGGAGGTGACACGATCTCTCGGTGTGGCATTGCCGGGGATCGATGCGGTGGCAAGCCTGGGGAGAGAAAAAGAGACCAACAGCCTGTTTGCTACCGGCTACACAATAAGAACCGAGCAACTGGGTATTCAGATGGAGGTTCCGCTGTACGCAGGCGGTGGTACCCGAGCCCAATTGCGCAAGGCCAGAAAGTTGCAGGTGGAGGCGGATTATGAACTGGGAGATACGCGCCGAAAAGCTGGCCTGGTGGCCAACAATGCATACCTCAGCGTGAAATCCGCGGCGGCGCGTATGCGCGCCTTCGAGCACGGAGTTGTTTCGGCGGAAATGGCCAGACGGGCGGCGCAGGCGGGATATGAAGTCGGATTGCGTACCATTGTTGAACGCCTGGATGCGGAAGACCGCCTTGCCAGCGCGCGCCGTGATCTGGTCCGGGCCAAGGCAGAATATTTACTTGCCAGACTGCAATTGCCTGCCGCCGTAGGCAGGCTGAACCTGACGGAGATTGAGAAAGTAAACAGTATACTGCTGCGGGCGGGAGAGCGTGGGGATGAAAAAAATGGGGGCGGTTAATTTCCTTCCCACGGAAAGAGTGAAACGGTCTCCCGTTTTCGTTCCTTTTTCTATATGTGCGGATACTTCAGTCGAGATGCTCGTTGATGAGTTCGACCAGCTTGGCTTTATTAATGGCGCCAACCTTGGTGCCCTGTACATTGCCACCGCTAAACAGCATGAGCGTAGGGATACCGCGCACCCCATATTTTCCGGGTGTATTCGGGTTATCATCAATATTTATTTTAGCGATGGTAATCCGGTCGTGCATCTCAGTTGCAACTTCATCCAGTATGGGCGCGATTTGCTTGCAGGGGCCGCACCACGGAGCCCAGAAATCAACCAGTACGGGTCCAGAGGCTTTCAATACGTCATTTTCAAAGCTGTCATCGCTGACATGCGTGATATGTTCAGATGCCATTTAACATGCCTCCCATTTCAAATCAAAAAACGGGAACAGTTTACTTTCTTCCCCGGCAAAGCCGAACACGGGAAAAAGTGAAACTGTTCCCGTTTTTCGATTTGTGATGGTGCATACCGTAGCCGCAGGGGGGGGGGATCGTCAACCATGTCCGATACGCTGACTAACAGTATCCGGAAACGTATCGACCGTGCAGGCGGGTGGCTGCCATTCGATGTATTTATGCGCGATGCCTTGTATGCGCCCGAATCTGGCTATTATGAATCCGCTGAAGTATTTGGAGAACCGGGCGATTTTGTTACCGGACCGGATATTGGCCCATGGCTTGCGCTGGCATTGGCTGACCTGATTCACTGGGGTTGGCAACAAATGGGGTGTCCGGCGGACTGGAGTCTGATTGAGCAGGGAGGCGGGAGCGGGCGTCTGATGTGCGAACTCGTCCACTTACTTGATCGGTTGGGATGCCCGCTGCCTGCAAGAATTATAACGGTGGAAACCAGTGAACATATGCGCCGCCGACAACACATATTGTATCAGCGCGAAGGCATGGATGTGCACCAGGTTTCGAGCCTGACCGAACTGGACCCCTGTGAAAATGGCCTGTATTTCTGCAATGAATTGCCCGATGCTTTCCCTGTGCGATGTTTTGTCTGGCGCCAGCATCTGATGTTTGAACGGGGTGTCGGCTGGGATGGCGAACGGTTTGCGTGGAGCGAACACTCGCTGGAAGAGCCGCCTGAGATTGGTCCAGCTTATATACAAACGTGGCCGGATGATTATATCAGCGAATGGAATCCATATCTGGCTTCATGGCAATCGGATATTGCCGAATGCATGCAAAGGGGCTATGTCTTTTGTGTGGATTATGGGTATGCCGCGAGTGAATATTACCGTCCGGATCGCCGGGAAGGGACGCTGCTGGCTCACCTGAACCACCAGGCGTTGGAAGATGTGCTCACCGATCCCGGCAGCCGGGATATTACAGCTCATGTTGATTTTACCGCTTTGGGTAGAGCGGGTATGGAATCAGGTCTGGATGTGGGTTGCTGGATGACTCAGGGTGCGTGGCTGGCCCAGAGCCCGTCTGTTCAGAAACATCTTCAGCAATTGGCTGTATCTGCTGATATAAAAAGCGTGAAGGCTATATCAGGGGCTAAACGCATGATGATGCCGCAGGGGATGGGAGAATTGTTCAAACTGTGCGTTCAGTCACTGAATGTTCCGGCAAAACCACCATTCTTTCTTGCCCGGTTTAATCGGGTGCAGGCACTTGGCCTGACACCCATGAACCGGTATTGAATGTGGATGCGGCATGCGCCGCATGTCAATGCCGGATCCCGGGTGACACATACGCCTTGACATGGAGTGATACCAGTTAACAATCAAGCTTGCGATGCATTGTCCATCCTGTAATGCCCAGACTCCCAAAGCGCAAGGCTTTTGCAAGCACTGCGGCACAGCCCTGTTCAGTGGAGACGAAGCGCCTCACATAGGCCCCTACAGACTTGAAGCCAAGTTGGGGGAAGGAGGCATGGGCGTGGTCTATCGCGCCACGGATAAAAAATTAAACCGCGAGGTGGCGGTTAAGATTCTACATCCACAGATGTTGAAACAGGAAAGCCTGATGGAGCGGTTCCGTCGTGAAGCGCGCATGCACGCAAAAATTATTCATCCCAATATCGTTACTTTATTATCGCTTTACGAAGACGAAGGACACATGGCGCTGGTCATGGAAATGGTGCATGGACAGAACCTGCGGGAATACCTGCGTCAGAACCCCCGGCCCGCGCAGCTTGACGTGATTCGCATTACCGAAGCGGTTTGTTCGGGACTTGAAGCGGCACACAAACTGGGCGTGGTGCATCGTGACCTCAAGCCCGCCAACATTCTCCTGGCGACAGATGGCGCCATCAAACTGATGGATTTTGGCCTGGCCAAGCCCAAGCAGGGTGATGATGATTTAACCCAAAGTGGTGCGACGGTTGGATCGTTCCGATACATGGCGCCGGAGCAAATCCTCAATCAGCCGATTGACGCCCGTACGGATCTGTATGCACTTGGCATACTGATGTATCAGATGACGACTGGAAAACTTCCTTTCAATGCCTCAGCGGAAGGCGGTGGTGAGTTCGAAATTATGGAAAAACAGGTTCGTTATAATCCCGAACCTCCACACAAGTTGAATCCTACATTGTCGCCAGCCATGTCCGATCTGATTATGGCTCTTCTTGCCAAGGATCCGAATGAAAGGCCGGCCAGTTGTGAATCAGTGCATAAAATGTTGGCGAGCGTTGCCCGGCAAGCTGAACATCCGCAGGTAAATATCAGTTATTCCAACAATTCCAGTTCCCAGAATAACGTGGAAATCGCCAAGGGTTTGCTGCATTCGTGGAGCCGACGGACACTGCGCTTGTTATGGCGGGGATGCTTGTATATCAAAGCCTGTGTGCTGGACATTCCTTTCCGATGGCTTAAAGGGAAATTGTGGCCACTTCTGGCCAAACGCATGAATCTCCCTGATCGGTTCCAGGCTCCGCTGGTGTGGGGACTGATTTTCATATTGATTGGCGGTCTGGGATGGGGGTTGACCAGCCTGATCCGGATGTCTGAGCATGCATCACCCGCTTCCGAGGTGAAACGTGAGGCTTCCAAGCCGCCCGTGCCTGCGTCAGCACAGAAAAAGACCGGTCAGGCTGCCAAAAAGGTACAAACGGCAACGCCACGGCAAGCCTCCGCTAAAGTTAAAGCTGCCCCTGTGAAAAAGAGCGTATCGCCTAATTTAAAGCACAAAGCAGTTGTTAAATCCCCTCCATCGGTGCAATCAAGTTCACTTCGGAAGAAACCAGTTCAATCAAAAAAGAAGATTCCGGTTAAACATAAAATATCCACCAGGTCCACGCATGTATCCAAGGCTGCCCGAACGACTGCCAAGCCGATTACCTACCGCGTATCACACCGGCTGGTACGCAGTGACGGTAGCAGAACCAGTGGCGGCAAACATGAATTCCGTGGAGGTAGTCGCGTCTATTTCAAGGGTTTGGCCGATTATATGTTTAAGGATAAGATGCGCTTATTCAAGAGCGGCTGGATTCGCTTGTACCTGAAAAAGCCGGTTAAACTTTCGAGCATTGTTATTCATCGGGCCAGTGTAGGGAAACGGACGTTCAAGGATGGAGAAATAAGGCTTGAGGTACAGGATCATAAAGGACATTGGCAGACGCTTCTGCTACGCAAGGATCGCGATATTGACAGTCCGTTGACCATTCGCAAGCCAAAGAAGGTGCTTGCCGATGTCAAAGGCGTGAAGTTCAAGTTCAAGACGTCCGAACCCATCACTATTGGTCCGATTGATCTGCTTCCCTAGCCTGGACTAAGTGGAGGCGCAGCCGCTGATTTCAGGCTATGCCGAGCGTCTTCTTCCGGGAGGCGAGGCGCTTGTCCGCAATCAGAACAAGCAGTTCCTGATAAGTAATGCCGTACCGGGTGATACCGTCCAATGCCGGATTGAAGGCAAGCGACGCGGCATGCTTCGGGGCCGTGTGGAGGCCCGGATTCACGCTTCCACAATGCGCGTGGAGGCCAATTGTGAAGTGGCCGGGAAATGTGGGGGCTGTGCCCTTCAGTTTCTTGACCCGGCCTGTCACGCAGCGGTCAAATCAGCATGGGTCAGGGAGGCATTTTCATCCTTTTTTGATCCGGAGACTGTATGGCGCCCTATTCACGGAAAGGCCGAATGCGGGCAGCGCCGACGTGCCCGCTGGTGGAGAGCTGAAGATTCCGACGGGATTTTCCTGGGTTTTCGTGCAAGAGGCAGTCATGAGGTTGTACGCGCACCGACCTGTCAAATGGTTAGTCCGGAAATAGATGCGCTTCGCCTGCATATCCAGCATGGCATTCCGGACAGTGTCGAATCCGTTCAGGTAACGCGGCTTTCGGACGGAATGCATGTGGTCTTTGAAGCACGGGCAGAAGATGTTGATACCGATACTGCTCGGCATTTGGCAACATCCATGATGGAACTTTCGCTTGCTGTTCCCATTATTCCATGGTGGCGCAGTTCTTCGGCAACCGTTCCATTACATCATCCGGTAAAAATACTGCACGACCGGGTTCCGGCAGGCGATACGCTGATTCAACTGCCTGTCGGTCCCGATGATTTTGTCCAGGGGCATGCCACAGACAATGCGGATATGGTGCAGCAGGTGCAGGAATGGGCCGGAAGCCCACGCTTTGTAGCAGACTTTTTTTGTGGAATCGGGAACCTGTCGCTGCCACTGGCTTACCACGCCAACACCGGGGTGCGGGGGGCGGATGCTACTGTATCCAGCATTCGACTGGCCAATGCCAGCGCAAAAAAACTTGGTGTGGATGCACATTATGAAGCTATCAATCTCTTTGAGGCCTTTGATATCAGCGCTTTTGCCGGTGCTGACGTGCTGATTCTCGATCCGCCGCGAAAGGGTGCGAAAAGAATTTGCCGGAGCATGGGCACGTTGCTTCCAGCCAGTATTATCATGGTGAATTGTGATGTGGCTTCCGGCGCTCGCGATGCGAGCGAGCTTTACAAAACGGGTTATCGTTTGCGGGCGCTTCGGGCCTTCGATCTGTTTCCCTATAGCGGACATGTGGAAGCGATGAGCTTGTGGCGGCGGTGATAATGAGGCGTTTTCTGTTTTCCCTCTCCCTGTTATTGATGGTATCAGCTTGTCAGCAATCAATACCGGGACAAAACGAGATTCGCATCGGGCTGGCGCAAACACCCATGACTCTGGATCCCCGCTACGCTACGGATGCAGCTTCGCACCGCGTACAGGAGTTGTTGCATCGCGGTCTTGTAAAACTGGATGCGCATTTCGAACCGCAACCGGATGCTGCCGAGCGATGGGAACATCCTGATGCCTTAGCGTGGCGTTTTTTTATACGTCCCGGACTGAAATTTAGCGATGGTACGCCGGTGCGGGCAGCGGATGCGGCCGCAACGCTGAACTCCATCATGGATGCGGATAAGGCGAGTCCGCTGCGCGCCGGTTTTGCAGCGATTCGCAAGGTGGAGGCCGTGTCGGAACGGGAGCTTGTCATCCGGCTCATCAAGCCAGATGCATCACTGCTGACCCGCTTATCTATCGGCATCATTCCGGCACAATTGGCGGCCAAAGCCCAGCAACCGCGTAAGATTATCGGCTGTGGACCATGTCATTTAGTAAGCTGGGATCAGCATGGCCTTCTATTGGAGCAAT
>BTQQ01000002.1:0-32123 GCA_036985955.1 Zetaproteobacteria bacterium
CGTGCGGGTTTCTTGCCTTTGATCGTATCTTCGAGCACTTCCACACGCTGTTGGCCTTCATCTACCCAGTGGCGTTCGATGCGGTAATGCGGAATTTCAAGATCCGGACGAATTTGCAGATTAATCTGAATGTCGTAATTTTCCTCGATGCGGGCGACATATTGGCGCTTGTTATTCATCAGGTATTCGCCGGTTTCCTTCGGCACCTGTACCAGTAACGTCGGCTTTTTACCGGCTTCGGCATGGTCTTCCACGCGCGTCAGCATCTGCAGCGCCATAGACTCCACGATTCTCACCCTGCCCCGGCCCATGCAACGCGGGCACGTTTCGGTTGTGGACTCGCGGATGGAAGGCCGCAACCGCTGCCGTGACATCTCCAGCAGGCCAAAACGGGAGATGCGCGCAAACTGCACGCGCGCCTTGTCAGTTTTACAGGCGGCCCGTAATTCCTCTTCGACTTGCTGGCCATGTTTGCGACTGGCCATATCGATAAAATCGATGACGATCAGGCCGCCAATATCCCGGATGCGAAGCTGCCGTGCAATTTCGCGCGCAGCTTCCAGGTTGGTATCCAGCGCCGTATCATCGATATGCTTTTTTCCGGTGGAGCGGGAAGAATTGACATCAATGGATGTCAGCGCTTCGGTAGGGTCGAGAACAATCGATCCACCTGAGGGTAAACGGATTTCCCGCTCATGAATTTCCTCACATTGCTCTTCGATGCCGTAGTGCCGGAACAGTGGCTTCTTTCCACGATAGAGCTTAACCAGTTTTTCCTTGCCGGGCAGAACCGCATGCACGAATTGTTTGGTACGTTGATAGACATCGTGTTGATCCACCCAGATTTCACTGATGTCATCGGTAAAGTGATCGCGGATGGCGCGCGTAGCCAGATCACCCTCCAGATAAATCAGTGAAGGGGAAGGGGCGCTTTCGCTCTTGATACGGATTTCATCCCAGAGCCGTTGCAGGTAGGAAAAGTCACGTTGCAGTGCCTCAAGTTTTTGATCCTTGCCCGCCGTGCGCACGATCAGGCCTATATCGTCCGGCACGTTTAACTGTGCCAGAATAGCCTTGATGGCACGGCGATCCTCTTCCTTGAGTTTACGGGAAATACCCCCGCGCGAGGCGTTCGGACTCAGGACCAGATAGCGGCCGGCCAGAGAGATAATGGTAGTGAGCGCTGCACCCTTGCTGCCACGTTCTTCCTTGACCACCTGCACCAGCACGGACTGTTTGGGAGCCAGGATATCCTGGATATTGACCTTGCGCGGGTCGGCATTTTTGTCCGCCCCTTCCTTCCAGTAATCGGGGTGAATATCGTGCAGGGGAAGAAAGCCCTGACGACCAGCCCCATATTCCACAAAGGCAGCCTGAAGGCTGGCCTCCACCTTGGTCACCGTTCCTTTGTAGATATTGCTTTTGGTTTGAACCTTGTGGGCGGACTCAATGTCCAGTTCCTGCAAGTACTGATCATCAATGATGCTAACCCGGCTTTGTTCCGGATGTACGGCATTGATGAGCATGAGTTTCTTTTTCATGCTGCATCCTGTATGCCGTCTGAAGAATCAACTTAGACAACTCTCACACAACCACACACAGGCGGTGTGCATTTCCTTCTTTAACATCCGTCAGGAACCTTTTGCCCTGATCGGATACGAACCTTCAGACGGTCTCGTTTATTTGCAGGCTCAACGCGAGACAGATGTACGGCGATGTTTCTGCCATGGGTCATTCCAATGAACCATGCTGCTGAACATCGGGGCGAATATTCGCCGTGGTCTGTACTTCTCCTGCCCGTTAGCTTAACGCGGCTCGCGGCTTTACCGCCGCCGGCTGCGTGATGTTTGCGCAAGCTTTATGACCATTCATACTGTTTAATGTCAGAAGGCACATGCACATATGGGCAAACGCGGAGCTACTGCTAACCGCGAAAGCTAACGGAAAGGGAGGGGCCTTGGCAAGGAAAAAGGGGGGTGATAGCCGTATTGTTGTGGATGCGGAGGAGGTGGAGAGTCGCCTGGATCGAATGCTTTTGCGTCGGCTCGGGGCATCATTCAGGCCTTTGATCATGCGCCTTATCCGGCGTGGCAATGTGCGCGTCAACGGCAAGCGGGCCAAACCTGAAACTCGTCTGCATCAGGGCGATGAAATCTTTTTGCCGGTCAGTTTGCGCCAGTCTGAGGTGACCAAAGACACGCGTTCAACATCATTACCGACACCTGTTGCCATGCGAAATATGGCTATTCTATTTGAGGATGCCGATATCCTGGTCATTAATAAGCCCGCAGGGGTGGTGGTGCATGGCGGAAGCGGTCATGGCACAGGCGTGATTGAGTCTTTGCGTGAATCGATGCGATTGTCTGAATTGCGTTTGGCGCATAGATTGGATCGGGATACCAGCGGCTGCCTGCTGATGGCCAAACGACTATCCGTATTGCGGGCGTTAACTGCGGAATTTCGAGAACGTCGCGCACATAAAACATATCTGGCATGGGTGGCAGGGCATCCGTACCCGTATGCCGGTCGCATGCAATCAACCTTGGCCAAGGGTGTATTAAGGGGTGGTGAGCGCATGGTGATTGATGGAGAAAAGGGAAAAAAGGCTGTGGCTGATTATCAGGTTAGTCTGCTTGCAGAGCGCGATGACTGGTCCTTCGCCCTGCTGGCATTACAACCGGAAAGCGGGCGTACCCATCAGTTGCGCGTCCAGTTGCAGGCTGAAGGGCACGCGATCCTTGGTGATGAGAAATATGGCTTGCGTGAGGATAATCGCCATTACCGGAACATGGGCGGTAAGTGCATGGCATTGCATGCATGGCGGCTACGATTTGAGCATCCTGCCCGGCATCATATGGTCGAGGTGCGGGCTCCCTGGCCTGCCGCGTGGACAAAAGTTTTCTAATGGCATAGAAAATATTTTACAATTGCAGGTAGTTAGCACATAATTCTCGTGTATAACATCAGGAAACGACCGGAACTTACCGTCTTGTTTCCTGGTACGGGCCAAACGGAGGAAACGATGAAAAAGCGTATGTGGATGTTTTGTCTCCTGGCTTTTTTGCCGGGCTGTCTCAGTCAGGCGCATTATGACGAGCTGATGGGCATGTCGGGTGATGTCAAAGCTGTGAAACAAAACGATAAAGAACAGGACCAGCGTATTGATCGCATGGAAGAAGTGCTACATCAGCTGCAATCCGGTTTACGCCCGGAAATTCAGGACAGTGGTGTCAAGGTAGAGCCAGTCAAGATGTCGCGCGCAGAAACGGAAGCCATTGAAGCGGTGAAGGTAACCATGCCGCAGAGCGTGTTGTTTGCATCCGGTTCCACACAGATTAATTCTGCCGGAAGGTCTGTCCTGGCGAGGATCGCGGAAGGGTTAAAGAGCGCCCCTGAAGATGGCCTGATCCGTATTGTAGGTCACAGTGATGCCCGTCCCGTGAGTGGCAAGCTGCGCAGTCATTTCACGGATAACTGGGAACTCTCCGCGGCCAGGGCGGCAGCGGTTGCCCGTGTATTCATCTGGGGAGAGAACATTGGCGAAAATCGTATTCGGGTGGAAGGCAGGGCTGCCGTAGAACCTGTTGCGGACGATACCGTTGCCACAGGACGGGCGCAGAACCGCCGTATTGAGATTTTTGTCGAGAAGAATAGCTAGGGAAGCTCTGATTTATTCATGAACTCGCGTCTTGCGTCCAGAATGTACAAGCTCGGCGTTGCAACACTTCGCAATAGCGGTGCTATTACGTGCGCATTGCGTCTTGATGTTGAACATTCTGAAACACAATCTGCTTCGCTCAGAATAAATCAGAGCTTCCCTAGATTCTAGCGCCTCGCGGCACGAAAACAGAACCAGGCCAGGATTACAGGAACCACTGTTCCAACCACGCTGACCCACAGAGGCAGCACCCATCCATTGATCAGAATTTCCACTTCCAGCAGTAAACGCACGATATGGGCGATTGCGACCAGCGAAAAAATTATTCCGGCAAGATACAACATGATACGTTGCATAAATACTCCTCAATCGCCAGCCGAATGTTCGATTGTTTTCACTGATTCTCTTCCATATTGTAGGCCAGTTGGGAAATTCGTGCATCAAACATGGCGTGTCTGAGCGTTTTGTCGGAGACATACCGGAGCGTATCCGCTACCTGTTTCTTCTCATCCAGTCCAACGGAACGAACAGGTTTCGCTGGCCGCCCGCCGATGTCGATTCCTGCACCGGGTTGCATACGAGTACGGATTCTCCTGATGTTGCCCACGCGGCATTTATGGAAGCATACATCACGAATTTCCTGTTGCAGGAAACGTATTTGTTGCGCCATGGCGGGGTGATCGACAGCAGTCAGAAGCGTGTCGGACTCGATATTGATGGGCTCCGTGTGCTGAGCCAGCACGGGGCCGACAATCGTGGGCCATGCCCGGCGCAGGCGGGCAACACCGGCCAGTTTTTCGAGTTTCTCCTCACCCAGCACATCGGACAGTCCGGTCTGAAGGGCTGTAAGCTTGGAACGTGGGCGTTTTCTCAAAATGGCAGTTTCTTGCCGCCAAGGATATGCATATGCAGGTGAAAGACCTCCTGTCCACCACCTTCGCGTACGTTAATGACGACGCGGTAACCTGCTGCAAGCTTAAGCACATTATCAGCAATGGTGCGTACATGATCCATCAGCATGCCTAGCAGGGCAGGGTCTTCGCAGTCGGTTAGCGTGGCCACATGCTGCTTGGGGATCACCAGCACATGCACCGGTGCTTTGGGATGGATGTCTTTGAAGGCATAGACGTCATCGTCTTCGTAGACTTTATCGGAGGGGATGCTTCCACCAATGATTTTACAGAATAAGCAGTCTGTCATTGTATTGGTCCCCGCTGAGGACTGTAAAAAGTCAGGTGCATATCTCTTTCATTTCCTTGATGCCTTCTCATCATGCCCCGAAACACCAAATCGGCGGGTGAGTTCAGCCAGAACATCATCCGGGGAGAGTTCTTTCTGGGCCAGCATTACCATGGTGTGGAACCACAGGTCGGCGGTTTCGTGGATAATCTGCTCGCGGTCGCCATTCTTGGCGGCGATGATGGTTTCGGTGGCTTCCTCACCGATTTTTTCCAGCATTTTGTCCGGTTTGGCATACAGCGATGCAACATAAGAGGTTTCCGGTGATTCATTTTTTCGCACTTCCAGAATTTGTGCCAATTCCTTGAGAATATCGCTCACTTCACAGGCTCCTCAATGATAATCCAGTCATCACTCTGCCGCTGATTGTAGAAGCAGGATTGGCGGTTGGTGTGGCAGGCCGGGCCGGTCTGCTCGACCTTGAGCAGAAGCGTATCACCGTCGCAGTCCAGATACATATCCACGACCTTTTGCACATGGCCGCTGGTTTCACCCTTCTTCCACTGGCATTTGCGCGAACGGGACCAGTAATGGGCAAAGCCCGTTGCAATGGTCTGGCGAACGGCTTCTTCATTCATCCATGCCATCATCAACACACGGTCATTTTCTGCATCCTGGGTGATGGCCGGAATCAGGCCATGTGCATCGAATTTAAGATTGTCGATCAGGCTCATGTGAGCTTTGCCAGTGCGCGGCTTGCGGCGGCGATGGTGGCGTCAATGTCTTGATCGGTATGGGCGGCAGAAACAAATGCCGACTCGAACTGGCTGGGTGCCAGATAGACGCCTTCATCCAGCATCGCATTGAAGAAATGACCGAAGAAGGCCAAATCGCAGCCTTCCGAGACATCAGCATGGTTTGTAACGGAATCTTTGCCGGTGAAAAATACGGTGAACATCGCGCCGAAGCGGTTGGCTACGGCTGGTACTCCGGCCTCTTTGCAGCCGTCCAGCAAGCCCGCAACCAGACGTGCGGATTTTTCCTCCAGCGACTCATAAAAACCGGGTGCTCTCAGACGCGTCAGTGTTTCGATCCCCGCGCGCATGGCCAGCGGATTACCGGAGAGCGTGCCGGCCTGATACACCGGGCCATCCGGTGCGATCTTGCGCATGATGTCTTCACGACCACCATAGGCGCCGACCGGCAGACCGCCACCGATAATTTTACCGAGACAGGTCAAATCCGGGGTGATGCCGAAGCGCTGCTGGGCACCGCCTGCCGCGACACGGAAGCCGCACATTACTTCATCGAAGATCAAAAGTGCGCCCTCTTCGCTGCAAATATCCCGTAAATTCTGTAAGAATCCGTTGGAATATAAATCCAGCACGCCGGTATTGCCCGGTACCGGCTCGACGATAATACAGGCGATCTCATCTTTGTTTCCGGCAAACAGCGCCTTGACTGCATCAATATCATTGAATGGTGCGGTCAGGGTCAGCTTCGCGTAGTCGGCGGGCACGCCGCTGGAGTCGGGGACGCCGAAGGTGGCTGCACCGCTTCCCGCCTTGACCAGCAGGCCGTCGGCATGACCGTGATAGCCGCCGTCAAATTTGATGAATTTATCACGCCCGGTGAATCCGCGCGCGAGTCTTAACGCACTCATCGTAGCTTCCGTACCGGAATTAACGAAACGCACCACTTCGATGGATGGCACCATTTCCACCACCAGTTGGGCGAGATCGATCTCCAACTCACACGGCGCACCGAAGCTCATGCCGTGCTCGGCGGTTTCCTGTACGCCCTTGACGACATCCGGGTGTGCATGGCCGAGAATCATCGGCCCCCATGAACCGACATAATCAATATAATCATTACCATCGACATCCCAAACGTGGCTGCCGGCAGCTCTGGCAAAAAAGCGGGGCGTGCCACCGACTGATTTGAAAGCGCGCACCGGTGAGTTGACGCCGCCGGGAAGCAGTTTTCGCGCTTTATCGAAATCGGTTTCAGATTGTTTGATTGATGGCATGAATCATCCTCGCCTTTTCAGTGTCAGGCGACGTTAGAAAGCAAAGCTCCGGATGTCAAACGCCTTAGCGCTTGCCAATCCATGTGTCACGGATGCCCAATCTGTTGCCCAGTATTCTGCGTTGCCGGTCAGCCTCTTCAGCGCTGGCAAAGCCGGGTACGCGGATACGATACCATATTTTACCCTGTGTCATGACTTTGATGCTCTCGGCACGGATGCCAAGTCCTTTCAAACGGGTTACTTCATTGTTTGCCGCTGCGGCATGACTAAGTGATGTGAGGTTGACCACCCACGGGCCATGCCCGGAATCCACGGCAGGTTTAATGGCAGTTACGGCCGGTTTTGTTGCCACGGTTGCCGGTGCGAAAGGTTTCTTCACATCAGGTCCAGGGGACGCCTCTTTTGCCTGAGCAATGGTTTTGAGGTGAGCGGTGAATTGTGTGCTGAGTTCATCAACCCGCTGCTTTAGTGAGGCTACGTCCTTACGTTGGTTAAGCGTGACCTTGTTGTTCTGCACGGTGGCAAACTGCGATTCCAGTTGATCCATGCGGTCAGACAGGTCAAAGATCATCCATAGAGCGCCCGATGCGGCGATGATACCGGCCAGACCAAGAGCTGTTGCCAGACTTGCGCGCGGTTGTGTCACGGGAGGAGCGGCAGGCTCTTTCGCAGGCAATGCTTCCGGCGTTTCATTTTCAGCGATTACTTCCGGGTTATCCTGCAGGGCATGCGCTTCATTGGCTGCAGCGGTTATTACTTGCGAATTAATGGCGTTCTCGGGTTCGCTGATGTCTTCCGATATATCGCCTGGCATTTCATCCGCAGTTTGCAGTGTTTCCGAAGAGACCGCATCCGTATCCGCATAGTCGGCTTCTGTGAGTTCGATTTTTTTGGTCAGGGTTGTGGACTTGCTGTTTTCATCATTCGGACCGTTTTCTTTGATTTCCAACTGTTCCGCAGAGTTCCCAATGTTACTGTGAATATCAGAAGGTTCATCTTCTTTATCCGGCATGTCCGTGAGTACAACGGTGGGTTCGTATTCCTCATCATTTTCATCCACCATAAAGTCATTCAGGCCCTCAAGTTCACCTGTATGAATACCCATGTCATAAACTTCATCGGCAGGTTCCTCCGGTTCCGATGCTGTGTGCGTGTCCGCTTTGCCTGTTCCGGAGTCCGGTTTCGCTGATTTTTTCTCAAACAGTGGTTCCATACTGTTGAATTGAGCGGTGAAATCAAAATTCTGGTCATCCGGACTGGGAATCATGGGTGCGCCCAGATTGATCGTACGGTCAAAATCGGAAATATCTTCATCCTCATCCCGAAAAATCCGGTTGAACGATGCTGGTTTCTCTTGACCCTGCGCCTTGTTTCTCAATGGCTTGTCTTCAGAATGATCCGCCATATTTCCTCCGTATACCCTTCTATCCACACAGGAAGACAATAACTGCTGTATTTATTTCCAGCACGTTGGCCATAGTGTGCAGGCAATGCCCCGCATATAGCAAGCAGTAAAAGAATCAATTGGCATTCCGGGTGCTGGACGCACGTCGATTTGCCTGTCATAAATACACGTTGTCTGCAGGGGAGGATAGCCCGATGGGCCGTATCATATTGTTGCTAGCGTTAACATGTTTGTTTGCCACAGCGGCTTTTGCCCATATTGGCGTAGTGACCGAGGTGACGGGCAGTATTGAACTGCAACGCGGTGAGGAGGTCTTTGCGGCGGAATCCGGCGTGGATGTCATGCCGGGCGATCTCCTGCGTTCCAGTGAAGAAAGTTCGGTTCAGGTGGATATGGATGACGGCTCTATTCTTTCCATCGGCGCTAACAGCACACTGCAAATTGATGACTATAAGCTGCGTGAAGACAAGAGCGTTATTTCAGCTTCGATTGCGCTTGTGTCCGGCTGGTTACGTTTTGCCGTGGCCAAACTGCGTCAGCAGGACAGCAGTTACCGGTTTCATATGCCTACGGCGGTGCTTGGCGTGCGCGGTACGGAGGGCGTGCTGGAGGTGACCGGCGAAGGTGACAAGGTGGAGTCGCGTGTCATGCTGGAAGAGGGGGAAGTGGATGTTGCCGAGGAGGTAAAAAAAGGACGTTTGAGGGGTGCACGTATTGTGCTCCGGCCCGGCCAGTATGCCAGTCGCCGTCATGGCAGGATGTTGAAAATGCTGCGGCGCGCACCCTTTGCATTCCGTAACCGGATGCCGGCGCGATTGAGGGCAAAACTTATTCGCCGTATTCGTATGCTAAAGCGCCGTGGTGTTCCGCCCCGCCGCATTCGCAGAATTCTGAGGCACAAGATGCAACGTCACCTACGACAGGAAATCAGACAGAAAAGAACGCGGGAGTTCAAGCATACCCGGCAGAAAAAGATTCAGCGGCAACGATCCAGACAGCAGCGGATGCGCAAACGCTATCAGCGACGTCACCCATGATGTGGTGCAAAACAGTTAACCCGGACCACTCATAAATGCTGCCGCGTCCTTGCTTGTTCCTTCGCCCGCAACGAACACCTCGTCCCCCAGGGGATACTCTCTTGCGCAATACCCCAGGGTACCCTCTCTGCCGCAAGCGGCATTCACCTTGGCGCAATTCACCTGGTCGGTCGACCGTATGCACGGTTACGGTCTCCCTCCTCGGAATGGCCGCTTCGGGGCCACGCTGTCCGTTGCGAACAAAGGCCCGGCGTACAAAAAGGCCGAAGGCCGTTTGGACGCCCGTAAGGGCGGGGCGAAGCCCTGAGGGCATCAGGCCCGAATCAATCATCACGGCGATTCATGAATAGTCCGGGTTAATTCTTGCTAAAATAAATATCACCGTAACTGGCCTCGGCATCTGATTTCGTATTGTCAGTGTCGGTCATGATGGCTACGGCTTCAATATGTGTCACATCCTTACCCAGGAAGTGTTTGAAGTCTTTGCGGATATCACGTTTGTAGCTGCGCCATTGTCCGGCGTGCTTCGTGCCCGATTCGACGGCCAGCATTACTGAATTCGTTGTATAGGGACTGGGCCAGCTGGTATCGGCGGGTTCACGACTGGACCAGACGTAATTGATGGCTTTTGCATTCCAGAAGAAGATGCCGCCCGAAGATATAAGGTAGATCCGTGCGGGAAAATCATCACCGGATTTTTGCCGTTCATTCGATACAGGAAGAATGTGCCGGATACGCCAGCGCCAATGAAGATACGGGGTTTGGGTCAGGTCAATACGTATCGGGTGGTACAGGGCCGAGGCGCTGTGATGGCTGCTGGCTTTCAGAATGGTATCGTGACCATCCTTTTCAATGCGGTAGGTAGTTCTGCCTTCGAAACCATGTTGCTCCCAACCGGTTAGTGAACCATGACTGAAATCGCCAATAATTATCGATTTTATGGCAGGATCGCCAAAGGCAGTCTGGCTGGCAATCAGCAGGAGCAGTCCGGCCAGCAGGAGACGTCCATATCTGGAACCCAAGGCTATGAAGACGTCCCGTGATTTCCATCCGGTGTGGAAGCAAACATGGGGAGTGTCATTACGTTACCTTTACTTTCCTCGGGGGCTTCCGTGATTTTAGCATGGCCCAGTTTTTCAACTTCATCAATGCGAATCACGGAATGCACGGGAATATAAGTGCGTTTGACTCGTTTGAATTCATTTTTCAGGCTTTCTTCGCCAGGATCGAGCACGACGGAAGACTTTTCTCCGAATTGCAGGTGGGATATTTCAACGAAACCGAGCATATCGGATGCACCGACATGATTAGCGTAGATTTCATAAACCTTGCCCTGATTTATGAAGCTGATCCGGTAAATATGTTGTTTCGGCATGTTATATTTTACTCCTGTTCAAGGCCGGTAGGTGACCCGTGCCGTGCATGTTTCGCCAATCACAATACGGGAGACATGCAGGCGTTCGTCATTCAGCCGTTTTGCCATGTCTTCATACAGCACGTGGGCCACGTTTTCGCTGCTCGGATTGATGGTGTCAAACGGTGCAATATCATTCAGGTTGTAGTGATCCCACCCGGCGAGGGCATTCTTTAATTCGCGTTTCAACACCTTGTAGTCCACCGCAAGACCAATGTCATCCAGTTCATTGCACGTTACATAGAGTTCCACCCGCCAGTTGTGACCGTGCAGGCGGGCGCAGTCCCCCGGATAATCGCGCAGGCTGTGCGCCGCAGCGAAATGTGTTTCGATCATTAATTCATAATGCGCCATGGAGAAAGTTTACTGTCTTTTCCGGATTGAAGATATTAGTCAGCTGCGGGTGGCAGCATGGCGGCGGATACATGGCGGCCTTCGGCGGCCAGAATATTATAGGTGCGGGCGGCCGCGCGGGTGTCCATGCATTCAACACCAATGTGTGCGGCTTCCAACGCATCAAGCACGGCAGCGTTCGGGAATGAAGTGGTGCGTCCCGTACCGATCAGCAACACTTCAGGGGGAGCGGCAAAGATGTCGGCAAGATGCTCCGGGGTAAGCTCATGTGTCTGTTCCGGTCCCCATGGTGCAATGACATGCCCATGATGAACGAGCAATCCGGTATCAAAGCGTTTGTCTCCCACTTGCAGTGATGTGTCGTCATAAGCGCGAAAAACGGGTACGCCGGTATCCAGTTCAGGAGTAACATCTCCCGGTAGAGGGATGCTCAGGGCCGCGCCTCCATTTTTTTCACTTCTTCATCACTTGGTTTAAAACGCCCATGCAAAGCCAGCATAACCGGGCTGGCGATATAAATGGAGGAGTAGGTGCCGACGAGGATGCCGGCCATCAGAGCCAGGGCAAAACCATGGATGACCTCGCCACCGAGGAAAAACAGGGCGGCGACCACCAGCAGTGTGGTCAGTGAAGTCATCAGGGTGCGTGCCAACGTCTGGTTGATGGATGCATTGACGATGGTTTTCTCGTCATCGGGTTTTTTCTTTTTGCGGTTGGCGGCAAGGTTTTCGCGGATACGGTCAAACACCACGATAGTGTCATTCAGTGAATAGCCAATGACCGTCAGAAGGGCCGCAACCACCGGAAGACTGAATTCCTTTCCAGTCAGGGCGAAGAGGCCCAGCACTATGGTGACATCGTGCAACAACGCGGCATCGGCACCCAAAGCAAAGCGCAATTCAAAGCGGAAGGTGACGTAGATCAGAATGGCAACCATGGCAATCAGTACGGCCATGATGCCAGCGCGCGTCAGCTCATCACCTACCTGTGGACCGACGAATTCCACACGCCGCATTTGTACGTCATCAGCGCCAAAACTGGTGGTCAACGCATCCAGGATGGCAGTGCTGATGGTGGAGGATTCCTCACTACTCTTGTTTTGCACGCGGATGAGGATTTCCTTGGGCGTACCGTACTCCTGGATAATGGCCTGACTATAACCGGCAGGTTTCAGGCTGTTGCGCACATCGGCGATGGCAGGAGCCTGGTTGAATTTTACCTCCACCAAAGTTCCTCCGGTGAAATCAATGCCAAAATTAAGACCCTTGAAGATAAGGAGACCAACGGATAGCAATAACAAAATGCCGGAAACAGCCATGGCGGCCTTGCGCTTGCCGATAAAGTCAATGTGGGTGTCGGGACGAATGATCTGCATGATAATTTCCTTTTCTCTGCCCTATATACTCAGTGATTCCACGCGGCCGCGTTTCTCCAGAAACAGGGCGATAATGGCGCGGGTAAACATGATTGCCGTGAACATCGAAGCCAGAATGCCGACAGAGAGCGTTACGGCGAAACCCTTGACCGGACCGCTACCAAACTGGAATAGCACAATAGCGGCAATCAGTGTGGTGATATTCGCATCTACGATGGTGGAGAGAGCTTTTTCGTAGCCACCGTCAATGGCGGCTAGCGGCGTCTTGCCCAGGCGAATTTCTTCACGGATACGCTCGAAAATCAGCACATTGGCATCCACGGCCATACCGATGGTCAATACGATACCTGCCATACCCGGCAGGGTGAGCGTGGCACCGATCATGCTCATGGCGGCAACAATTAATATCATGTTGAACGCCAGAGCCAGATTGGCAACCATGCCAAAGGCGCGGTAGTACACGGCCATGAATATGAGTACCAGAATGCCACCGATGATGATGGAGTTCATGCCTTCATCGACGGAATCCTTACCCAGACTGGGACCAATGGAACGTTCTTCCACCACCTTGACCGGGGCAGGCAGGGCGCCAGCGCGTAATACAATAGCCAGATCGTGTGCTTCGGCTGGCGAGAAGCTGCCAGTGATTTGCGCTGAACCGCCGGAAATGCGCTCGCGAATCACAGGCGCCGAGTTCACCACGCCTTCGAGGATAATAGCGAAGCGTTCACCGACATGAGCCTTGGTCAGTTTGTCGAATCTGCGTGCGCCCTTACTGTTGAATTTCAGAGTGACCGCATATTCGTTGAAACGCGAATCAATGGATACGCGCGCATCGGATATTTCCGTGCCGGAGAGTTCAGTACGTTTCTTGAGCAGATAGGGTTGTTTGAACGACTTCCCGGCCCGTGTGGATTCAGGACCGTACATGATGATGTCACCGGCCGGGATCCGGCCTTGCAGGGCGCTGTCCAGATCACCTTTTTCATCAACCAGCTTGAATTCGAGCTGGGCGGTTCGCCCGATCAGGCTTTTGGCACGGGCCGTATCTTCATAGCCTGGAATCTGGACCAGAATGCGACGGTCACCCTGTTTGACAATGACTGGCTCCGTGGTCCCCAGTGCGTCGATTCGGGTACGTATCACTTCGATGGCCTGATCCACGGCAAACTTTTTGATTTCTTTGGCATCCTTGTCTTTAATCGTAAGTTCAAAGCGGCCATTTCCCTTGTCCGTCAAACGATAATTAGGAAAATTTTTACCCAGTAATTTACTGGCGGTATCGGTATCTTCCACTTTTTTAATGACAATACTGAGCGTTTGTCCCCTGGCATCCAGTTTGCGGTACCGGATTTTGGCCTTTCGCAGGATTTGGCGGATGGTATCTACATCCTCCTCCACCGAGCGTTCCACGGCCTTGTTGACATCCACATCCAGCACCAGACTTACGCCTCCCTTCAAATCCAGGCCAAGATTCAGGGGTTTGCTGAACCCCTGCGGCCACCACGACGGCGGTGTTATGATGTTGGGTAGACTGCTCATGGCCGAAATAACCAGTACGGTAGCAATTAACCAGAGTTTCCAACGTGGATAGGCGTGCATGAATAATCCTTTTTAACGTGTGATTTAAGTTTAGTCTGCGAGGCTGGTAATCGTGTCGCGTTTAATGGTAATACGTACCTTGTCGGCAATATTCAGCTTGACGACATCTTCAGTGACCTCATGAATGGTTCCAATGATGCCACCCGCGGTAATAATTTTATCACCCTTTTTCAGTTCATCAATCATGCCGCGATGCGCCTTCATTCGCTTCTGCTGTGGCCGGATCAGCAGGAAATAAAAGATGACAATAATCAGAACCAGCGGTGCCAGTGAGGCAAGGCCGGATCCTGTCGGGAATGCGTTCGCGGCCAGTGCCATACCGGGTGTGGTTAACGATGCCAGAAAGGCCATCGTGGCAAGGGTGAGAAAACGGGTCCGATTTTTTCGGTTCAAATTGTAATTCATGATTCAAGTATCTCCTGATATGTCCTGATTGCCGTGATAGCTGTGCAGGAACTGGTCGCGGAATTCGGGCCATTGCCCCGCTTCAATTGAGGTGCGAGCCCGCCGCATGAGCGCGCAATAGTAGTGAAGATTGTGCACTGTGTTCAACCTCGAACTTAAGATTTCCCTGGATACGTACAAATGACGCAGGTAGGCGCGCGAAAAATGCTGACAGGCGTAGCATTTACAGTTTTCCATCAAAGGACGCGAATCATCACGGAAACGCGCTTGTTTGATGTGAATGGTGCCGGAATCAGTGAACAGGGTGCCATTGCGGGCATTTCGCGTGGGCATTACGCAGTCGAACATATCAATACCACGGTCAATTCCTTCGATTAAATCCGCAGGCGTGCCGACACCCATCAGATAGTGGGGTTTGTCTTCAGGCAGATGCGATGCAAGCGCATCAAGCATACTGAACATGTCTTCCTTGGGTTCGCCAACCGATAAACCGCCGATGGCAATACCTTCGAATCCGATGTCCGATAGCTGCTGCAATGATTCCAGGCGAAGTCCGGGATACATGCCACCCTGCACGATGCCGAACAGTGCCTGTTCCGGATTGGGCGGCAGGTGTTCGCGGCATTCACGTGCCCAACGCATGGAGAGTTCCATGGAGGCGCGTGCTTCATCCTCCGTGGCGGGGTAGGGGGTGCATTCATCAAAGGTCATGACGATATCACTGCCCAATTGCCGCTGGATGTCCATGCTTTCCTTTGGCCCCAGAAACACCTCATCACCGTTAATGTGTGAGCGGAAACGCACGCCGTGCGCCTCAATCTTGCGTAAATCACCCAGTGACCAGACCTGAAATCCACCGGAATCGGTAAGGATGGGGCCATTCCAGGCCATAAAACGGTGCAGGCCACCTATCTGTTCGATAAGTTCCGCACCGGGGCGGAGCATCAGGTGGTAGGTATTGCCGAGGATGATTTGTGCGCCAATTTCTTCGAGGTCGCGAGGCGTCATGGCCTTGACTGTTGCCTGCGTGCCGACCGGCATGAAAACAGGTGTTTCTACCAGACCATGCGGCAGGTGCATGCGGCCGCATCTTGCAAAGCTGCCTTTGGCGCGGGCCAGCAGTTCAAATTTCAACGCGGACATGGCGGCGCAGGCTGCCATGCTTCGCATCGGCTGCAACCACTCTTGATAATATCTCTCTTGAAAGAATTCCCTGCAATACATAGACCAATGGTTCCAGTGACAGGAATCACGGATGTTCGGCTGGGATGGTTACATATTTGCGGGGCGGCCAAATGATGGATGTACAAAAAAACCATCATCACGTCCATGGATGGACTTTTTACGATTCCATCATCAAGCGCATACCGGTATAATCCGACCGTAGTTTTTCCGATGCAAAGTTGGATTGATATGTATCGGAGCAGAGGTGAAGATGAGATTCTGGTTCAAAACTGCACGCGATCCCGCGATTGTGCGATGTTCCATGAAATACGCGTTTATTGTCGGTCCTGTTCTGGTGGCCATTAATTACGGCGATGCCATTGTGCAGGGAACGGTCGATGGTGTGGGGCTGTTCAAGATAGGGCTGACGATGATGGTTCCGTATCTTGTATCCACTTTCTCCAGTGTGGGGACCATCTGTAAAATGCGTAAAGCCGATGAAACACTATCCGAAAGCGATTCGCTTCGTTGATTATCGAGGAACTGGAAGTAGATCACCCCGAGTGTGGTAAGACTGAACAATTTATCCATGACCGTTTTGATCTTGAATATGACGCCGATTTTCATCATTGCATGCCATGTCTGATGCACCTTTCCACCCGTGAGGGACAAATTGGTCGTTGCAGCAGGAGTATTTTCCAATCTATAAACAAGTCTGAAATGAGATGGCATGGTGGTTCATTTCATGCGGCCTTTGGGGTCGGCCCGAAGGTTGTATCGAACAATGTTGTGTGAGCCAGAGTGAAGCAAAAGATGCATCTCAAGTAATGCAACGATTCATGCTCCGTACATCTTGCTTTCGCCGGAGTTTCGTGTTTCTGCCCGTTTCCCTGCTGATTCTGGCGATGTCCCCGGTTTATGCGGGATCGGATACCGGCGTGATCCTTGCAGGTATTCAGGGCGAGTGGGCGCATATCAAATATCAACTGCCCAAAAGCCAAAGAAAAGCCGCATTGCGGAAATTATATGCTCGCACCAAACAAATCCGGATCACACACCCGGGAAAGGCCGAGCCGTTGTTATGGGAAGGTATCATTCTGGCTGAGTACGCCGGTGAACGGGGAGGATTAAGGGCTCTTCAAATGATTAAACAGTCCAGAAAGTTGTTTGAAAAGGCATTGGAGATTAATCCGTATGTCTCGCATGGTGCTGCCTACACACAGTTGGGCAACCTGTATTTCGAGGTGCCCGGCTGGCCGCTTGGTTTCGGCGACAGGGACAAGGCCCGCGCCTTACTGAAGAAGGGGTTGTCCATCTCACCGGATGGCCTGGATGCGAACTATTTCATGGGAAAATTTCTGTCACGGCAGGAAAAATATCGTGAGGCTGCCCGTCATTTTCAACGGGCGCTGGCTGCACCACCCCGCCCCGGTAGCGTGATAGCTGATACAGGCCGTAAGTCGGACGCAAGAAGAATGCTGGAAGAAACAACGCAACAACTGAATCACTGATATTTCCGCCATACTCAGGCTAGTGCCCTGTCCCGTAGAAGAGCGCACCATCAGCGAGTTCTGGCGGGATGTGCGGCAAGACGTGCGAGTGCAGGACTGGCTGTGGCCAATTCAAACGAGTACAACGCAGCCGCACGCTCGCCAGAACTCGCCCGAAGGGAGCCATCCCAGGGGGCCAATGCTGCGTTGCGTCCCTTACCAAGGGCATGCCATTGGCTGCGGGACGCGCCTTGTCTTGGCCCCATGGGATGGCTCTGATGGCACGTTCTTCTACGGGACAGGGCACTAGTGTAGCTTGCCGCGCCATGGCGAAGACAGAAAACAAGAAGCAAATGGAGTTTTTACCACAGGAAGCCCTAGTCATGGCGGCGGAGCATCCGCGTACGCTACGCAACCGTTTGGCTAAATTACACGCCAGTGAATTGGGTGAACTTCTTCTTGCCTGCAAGGATGACGATGAGCGGATTACGATTCTGGGGCGTATTCCAGAGGCGTTGCGCGGTGATGTGCTGCTGGAGTTGCCTGAAGGCATGCAGGAAGATCTGCTGGCTTCACTGGCACCCAGTGAGATCGAGGGAGTGGTGGAGCATCTGGATTCGGATGACGCCACGGACATCCTGCAAGCGGTGGGTAAGGAAGTTGCTGATGAAGTCATCGGGCGCCTTGAGCCGGAAGACCGCCGTGAAATCGAACCTTTACTGGAGCATGATGAGGAATCCGCCGGTGGCCTCATGCAGGCGGAACTGTTCAAGGTTCGGGATGACTGGGAAGTTCAGAAGGTTCTGGAAGTGCTGCGCCGTTTTGGCCATGAAATTGAAAATCTGAATTATGTTTATGTGGTGGATGACACAGACAGATTGACGGGTGTGATTCCCCTGCACAAATTATTGTTCTGTAGTCCTGATGATTCTGTTGCGCGGATTTTGGACCCGGACTTTCCGCAAGTCCATGCCGGCCAGGATCAGGAAGATGTGGCGCGTATCTTCGAGAGATATGATGTACTGGCCCTGCCCGTTGTGGATGATGACGGCGTACTCGTGGGGCGCATTACCGCCGATGATATTCTGGACGTAGTGCAGGAAGAGGCGACCGAGGATATGTACCGCCTGGCGGCATTGTCCGATCAGGACGATCTGGCCGAACCGGTGGGAATTACAGCATGGCGCCGCGGCGTATGGCTGACCGTCAATCTGGGGACAGCCATCCTTGCCTCGCTGGTCATCGCTCAGTTTGAGGCAACCATTGCACAGATTGTCGCTCTGGCGGTGTTGATGCCGATTGTCGCCAGCATGGGCGGAATTGCCGGAACGCAGACGCTGACCGTGATCGTGCGCGGCATTGCTTTGGGGCGCGTGACCTTTGAAACGGAGCGTCGCGCCCTGATAAAAGAGGTGACGGTCAGCGTAGTTACGGGCTTGAGTTTTGCCGTGGTGATGGGGCTGATTGCCAGCCTCTGGTTTCCGGCGCTGGGTGCCAAGCTGGGCATCGTAATCGCCGCCGCCATGATGATTAATCTGTTGGCGGCAGGACTTTCGGGAGCATTGATTCCCTTGACATTACAGCGCGTCCATATCGATCCGGCGCTGGCCTCCGGTACGATCCTCACAACAGTCACCGACGTGGTTGGTTTTTTTGCTTTTCTGGGGCTTGCTACAGTATTTCTGCTTTGACCGGCAGATGTGGCGCGGCTAGGCTCCGCAACCATTTTTGGAGGTTATTCCATGTCTGATGTCCAGCATCATCGCCTGATTATTCTCGGTTCCGGCCCGGCCGGTTATACGGCTGCGATTTATGCCGCCCGCGCCAATCTGCATCCGGTGGTCATTCAGGGCCACGAGCCCGGTGGCCAATTGACGACGACAACGGATGTGGATAATTATCCCGGCTACAAGGATGGCGTGCAGGGTCCGGCCATGATGGAGGATTTCCGCGAACAGGCGGAACGTTTTGGCACGGAAATCATCTGGGACCACATTGATCATGCCGATCTGTCCAATCGTCCGTTTCACTTAAAGGGTGAGGAAGGCGAATACACCTGCGACGCCCTGATTATCGCTACGGGCGCTTCAGCCCGGTATCTGGGACTGGAATCTGAACAGGCATTTGCCGGGCGCGGCGTATCAGCCTGCGCGACCTGCGACGGGTTCTTTTTCAAGGATCAGGAGGTTGCCGTGGTCGGCGGCGGTGATACTGCCGTGGAAGAAGCGATTTATCTGGCCAATATGTGTCGCAAGGTCATGCTCATTCACCGCCGTGACGAACTGCGCGCCGAGAAAATCATGCAGGATCGCCTGTTTGCCATGGAAAATGTGGAGATCAAATGGAACAGCGTGACCGATGAGATTCTGGGTGATGATTCCGGCGTCACGGGCATACGTCTGAAATCCACCGTGGATGATGCGGTGGAAGAACTCAAGGTGAGCGGTGTGTTCATTGCCATCGGGCATACGCCGAACACGGGCTTTGTCGGTGATCAACTGGAAAAGGATGAAACAGGTTATTTAATCACGAATGGAAAAGGCACGGCGACCAGCGTGGAAGGCGTATTTGCCGCGGGTGATGTGGCCGATCCAATTTACCGCCAGGCCGTGACCAGTGCGGGTGAAGGCTGCAGGGCTGCACTGGATGCCGAGCGATGGCTGACGGCACAAGGTTAACCCGGCTTATTCATAAACACTGCCGCACCCTCTCTTCCACCCCACAAAATCCGCTTCGCGTTTTCTGCGGGGACCCCGGTTGTTCCTTTGCTCGCACCGAATCCTTGCTCAGACGCCCGTAAGCATGGCTACGCTCTTCTTCGCAAGCATCCGTTGCGAGCAAAGGCCCGGCGCGACCATCACGGCGATTTATGAATAAGCCGAATTAAGCTTCAGTTCAGACAGGTTTACCGAGAGGGGGAAGGCACCGCCTGTAGCATGTTATCCGTGGCGGCCTTATTGCCGGTGGTTTCTTCACCACCATCCTGGTAGCGAATCACCCGATTGCGTCCGGTATCCTTGGCGAAATAAAGGGCCGTGTCCGCGTTTTTGATGGCTTCCATAAGCTGCATACCGTCATTGGGAAAAATGGATATGCCAATGGATATCGTTTTGCAGAAGGGAACGCCAGAGGCCTTGAAGGTTTTGTTTTCTACCTTGCTGCGGATACGTTCAGCTATCTCCAGAGACTTCTCCTCATCGGCATCCACCAACAATGCAAGGATTTCTTCACCGCCATAACGAATCACATAATCACTTGTCCGCAATTCTTTCTTGAAAATTTCCGCAATGCCCTTGATAACCGTGTCGCCAGTTTCATGTCCATATGTGTCGTTGACCTTCTTGAAGTAATCTATATCGCACATCAACACACCCAGCGAAGATTTACGGCGCAATACGGACGAAACAATGCCGGTTTCAACTTCATCAAGGAAACGCCGGTTGAACAGTCCTGTCAGGGGATCGCGTATCGTCGAATTTCTGAGGATTCTTAGTAAACGCTTGGACCGGATTTCCGGTGAAATAACTTTGGATATGTAGCGAATTAGAGAGATTTTATCATCCAGAATTTCACTTTCCTCTTCATCGAACACGAGCATCAACAGCGCGCTGGCACCCCCTGAATCACTCAGGGGGATGCAATAATGCTTCATGTTCTCGAGTTTTCCCCGGCATGAGTTGCAGAAATGGGGACAGGCATCAGGGTCGATCCTGCTGTCCACGATTTGTCCGCTTCGGGTGGCACGGCATGCCTCAGGGTTCGAGTCGATAGGGCGATCGCACCAGACTGACCACCCGTCCGGCATTCCTTCCATAATTGCAGGCTGCAGAGCGTGATTGGCTTCGACGGCTTCATAGATAGCGAAACGTTTAAGCCCATAGTCACGTTTGAGTACGTTTTTGATGCGGATGAACACCTCATCCAGATTTCTGTCATTTTCCAAGGCAGTCTTCAGTCGTGCAGCATGAAGCATGCGATCCACCCCGCTTTTTGCACGAACAAGCATGTTTTTATCTACAACTGAATCCACTGCGTCATCGTACTTCGTGCCGGTCAGGGTTTCGACCTCGGATGTGATGCTACTTATATTGGTTTGCAAGGAATCGAGAAAGTGATTGGTGCTGCTGACGATCTGTTTTATTTCCTCGGAGTTCTCGGGGATCCCTTTCAGTCTTCCAGTGAAATCGCCCTGTGCACCCCTCGCCATCGCTTTGGCGAGTTGGTGAGTGGTTGCTACAATGGGTGCGGCAAATCTCCGCAAGACAACGATAATAATGATGCTAAACAGACCAACAATCACCATTGCGATTAGCAACAGAGAATGGGCTGCATGCAGTTCATGGGTGAGATCAACCTGAACCGAGAGGCCACCAAGCACTTTGCCTTCGGCAACGTGGTGGCATTGCATGCAATTGCCATTTTTATCGTTCATGGCAAAGAGAGGACCGCTGAAATGCAGTACCTGCCGTCCATTAATATCGGCAATCTCTGTTGAGGTTTCTGCTGTGTTCAGCATGCGCTTCTCAATGTCCTCTTCGGGAAGGGATGTCCTGTCTCCCACCCCGAATTGTTTGATCACGGCACGTCCCCTGATGATGCGCACCTCTTTCAGGCCGGGCAGGCTCCTGAAGGCATTCATCATGGTGCCATTGTTCAGCACATGGCCTTTTTTACCGGATGTGCCTTTCAGGATGGCTGTTTTGGCCATCCGGACGACAATAAGCCCCTTTTCCCGGGCATTCTCGGTTGCCATCCGGTTAACGTAATAGAACATGGCCAGGGCGCCCGCCAGCAGCATCAGGATGACAGGCAACGTGACGCTTAAAGTCACTTTTTTCTGAAGCTTCATGCCTTATCCCTGCAGCCTATTTGCGATTGTCGGAGTTTTTAATGGTGTTTAAACACGTTCTGGTAGATGTTGATGATAAAAACGGGAAGTGTTACCAGCACAAGTGCGATGGGGGGAATCGGAATTTTTGACTTCTGCTGAAATAACATTTTTTTATCCTTTGCAATCAGTCAACGTACAGTGCGCTTGACGAATCTTCATTGTGTTATACTTATTATCGCTAAAACTTGCAGCGTCTTTAGAAATAGCATTGTATTGTTGACTCCGGGAAGAAATATTGATCACAGGATCGACGCCCGGATCTATTGTCACGATGGCGGTTTCATGTAAAAGGAGTGCCGGAAAATGGGGAAAAGGTTCCAGATCTACGAGGGGGAATCAGTTACAATCAGTTACGATGCCACCCGTTGCATTCATGTGGGAGAGTGTGTGCGTGGGCTTGGGCAGGTTTTTGACACCAAAAAAACACCCTGGATCAATCCTGACAATGCTGCGGTGGAAGATGTGGTGGATGTTATCAAGCGTTGTCCGACCGGTGCATTGAAATTCATTCGCAGAGACGGTGGTGCGGCGGAGCAGCCCGAAGCTGTCAATTGCGTCACCGTTTCGGCGGATGGCCCTCTGTATACGCAGGGACGGATTCAGATCAATCACCCGGACGGCTCAGTGTTGTTGAACGATACGCGTGTGGCTTTCTGCCGTTGCGGAGCAACCCGGCACCCCCCTTATTGTGACGGAAGGCATGAGAAGATCGGCTTCTCAGCCAGTGGCAACAAACCGCCAGCTTGTCCGGCCTCGGAAGAAAAGGTAAAAGAAGATGAAATACTCCGCATTACGCCCATGGAGAATGGCCCTCTGATGCTGGAAGGGCCGGTAAAAATTCATACAGCCGACGGGGAATGTATCTTTCAGGGAACCAAGGCTGCATTGTGCCGCTGTGGCGCTTCCGCCATGAAACCTTTTTGCGATGGGGCGCACACGAGGATTGGTTTTAAGTCTGGGTAGATGAGAAAAACTATCACCGCAGAGGATGCAAAGGGCGCAAGGTTCTTCTGTATCAATCTCCTTTGCGCAACTTTGCGGTGAATATCTTTTGAATAGCCGTGTTTAAACGTTGAAGCGGAAGTGCATCACGTCCCCGTCGCGCACAATATAGTCCTTGCCTTCCAGACGCATTTTGCCGGCTTCCCTGGCGCCGTGTTCACCATGGTTGGCGACAAAATCATCATAGGCAATCGTTTCGGCACGGATAAAACCCTTTTCAAAATCGGTGTGAATCACTGCGGCTGCCTGTGGTGCCGTGTCGCCGCGATGAATTGTCCATGCGCGCACCTCTTTCACGCCTGCCGTGAAATAAGTGATTAGGTTCAGCAACGTGTAGGCTTCACGAATCACCGTGTTCAATCCCGGCTCGGAGAGGCCAAGATCGGCCAGAAATTCAGTTCTGGAATCGTCGTCCATTTCCACCAGTTCCGATTCAATCTGGGCCGAGACCACTGCTACACGTGCATCCTCTTCCGAGGCATGCTGACGTACATGATCCACCAGGGCATTACCGTCCGGCAGGGATGCATCATCCACATTGGCAATATACAGCACCGGTTTTCCAGTCAGCAGACAAAGGTCTCTAAGTTGCCCTGTTTCGTCTTCATTCAATCCCTGACGCCGAACGGTATGCCCGTCTTCCAGCCCTTGTTTAACCTTTTCGTACAGTGAAAGCAGAGCCAGCGCGTCCTTGTTGCCGGTCTTGGTCTGCCGCTGAACGCGTTCCATGGCTTTATCCATGGTTTCCATGTCCTTGAGCATCAGTTCGGTATCAATCACTTCGATATCCGCCAGTGGATCGATTTGGCCGGCTACATGCGTGACGTTGCTATCTTCAAAACAACGCACGACATGAGCAATGGCGGAACATTCACGGATATTGGCCAGGAACTGATTGCCCAATCCTTCACCTTTGGCTGCACCGGCAACCAGTCCGGCGATATCAACAAACTCTACCACCGCATGCTGTATGGCCTGTGGCTTGACGATTTCAGCCAGCGCATCCAGCCGTGAATCAGGGACAGGCACGATGCCGACATTGGGATCAATGGTGCAAAACGGGTAATTGGCCGCTTCCGCGCCGCCACCGTTAAGTGCGTTAAACAGCGTTGATTTTCCAACATTGGGTAAGCCTGCGATGCCGATACTTAACGCCATGGGTCAGGACTCCTGCAAATGTAAATGCATGTGGTTACTGGCCAGAGCCAGATCACCATCCAGTACTGTGGGCAATTCTTCCATCAGTGCGGTAAAAATACGTTCTTCCTGCCTCTGATCATCGGCCGTGGCCTTACTCAGCACCCATGAAGTGACATCTATCCCCTTTGGCATGCTGTTTGGCGGGCGGCCAATGCCCACCTTCAGGCGGCGGTAATCACTATCAGGGAGATGTTGATTCAGCGAGCGCAAACCATTATGTCCACCATGCCCGCCGCCGGTTTTCAAGCGGAACTTGCCTGCCGCAAGGTCGAGGTCGTCGTAGATGACAAAGATGTCGGCGGTTGTCACACCATAGTAGCTGGCCAGCGGGCCGACACATTCACCGCTGTTGTTCATGAAGGTTTGCGGCTTGACCAGCAATACCTTACGTCCATCTTGTTCCCATGCGGCGGTTTCGGCATGAAAACGAGGGGCTGCGGCAAAGCGCAGCCCCTGTTCTCTGGCCAGCGCATCGACAAACCGGAAACCGGTGTTGTGACGCGTGTTTTTGTATTTATTACCAGGATTTCCCAACCCGACGAGCAGTTGCATACCCGTCCCGATCAGGATGCCTCAGGCTCGGATTCACCCTCCGCAGGCGCTTCGGTACTGCCCTCAGCGGTGGTTTCTTCGCCTTCAACTTCCTCAACCTCGGCAGGCTCTTCTTCAACCCTTGGCGCAGCAAGGGCCAGCACCGTGAAATTCACGTCATGCAGTATTTCCACGCCATCCGGCAGTGGCAGGTCTTCGACGTGCACGGAATCACCGATGTTCAATTCCGCGCAGTCCACGTCAATGCCGTCGGGGATACTATCGGCGCGGCAGGCGACCTCCAGCGTATGGCGAATCACCTCAAGTAGCCCACCCTGAACCATGCCGGGACATTTTTCATGGTTGATGGCATTGACCGGTATCTCGATATGCACAATATCCGAGGAGACTACCCGGTGAAAATCAATGTGAAGGGCCCGATCGTGTACTGGATGCCACTGAATCTCCTTCACCAGTCCCGTGTTTGTTCCGCGTGCGCCCTTTACCTCAATATCGATCATGGAAGTATGAAAAGCTTCGGTATTCAGGAGCTTGGATATACTTAATGTATCCAGTGTAATCGCCAGTTCTGGCTTGCCGCCACCGTAGATGACAGCAGGAATCTTGCCGGTACGGCGTAATCGGCGGGCTGCGCCTCTTCCGGTTTCTTCTCTCAATTCCGCTTCAAGTACAAAATCACTCATGGGTATCTCCTTTGTATGGATGCACCGGCGGGTCCTCCCGTAACGGTGTGCCCGGTCAGGCTTGCACGATTGATGAATAATGCTAGCCGCCGGACGGGCGCGGCATTATAAGGGCTTGAATCAGTTATACAAGCTGCTGACGGAACGGGCGTTGTAGATACGGCTGATAGCTTCGGCGAGAAGTGGCGCGGCTGTGAGAATGCGCACCTTGCCGGTATCCATAATCGCCTGCGGTTGCGCAATGGTGTCCGTGATAACCAGTTCGTGCAGTTCGGAATCCGCGAGTCGCTTTGCGGCCTGTCCGGAAAGTACACCATGTGTGGCATAAGCTGAAACCTTGGTGGCGCCCTGTTGCAGCAAGGCCTTTGCAGCACCGCACAGGGTTCCGGCTGTATCAACGATGTCATCAATCAGGATGCAGTGCCTTCCTTCGATATCGCCGATGATATTCATGACTTCAGCCTGATTGGGCGCAGGACGGCGTTTGTCCACGATGGCGATGTCCACATGCAGGCGCTTGGCCAGGGCGCGGGCCCGGACCACGCCGCCGACATCGGGAGAGACGATCACGATATTATCCATGGAAAAGGATTGAATATCCTTCTGAAAGATGGGTGCGGCATAAATATTGTCCACCGGGATGTTGAAAAACCCCTGAATGGCGCCTGCGTGCAGATCCATGGTGAGGATGCGCGTGGCGCCTGCCGCCGTGAGCATGTCGGCTACCAGTTTGGCGGTGATCGGCGTGCGGCTGGCACTCTTGCGTTCCTGGCGGGCGTAACCGAAATAGGGGATGACAGCGCAGATATGGTGCGCCGAGGCGCGTTTGGCGGCATCAATGAAGATTAACAATTCCATCAGGTTATCGTTGGCGGGTGCGGAGGTGCTTTGAATAAAAAAGGCATCAAGGCCACGGATGGTTTCGCCAATCTGGATAAAAATCTCACCATCCGAGAAACGCTGTGTTTGCAGATCACCCGGTGAAATATTCAGATACTGACCAATATCACCGGTCAATTCCGGGTTGGCAGTTCCCGAAAAAAGACGAAGACGTTCTTCCATCATGTTGCGCGCTCCTTATTTACAGCCCGTATAAAACATGGCTGGGGCGGCAGGATTACTCGGTGCGTTGCACCTCGCCCCTACGGGGCCGACCTCGCTTTCGCTCGTTCGTTCCCTCGCACGAGGCACTCGGGTCGAACCTGCGGTTCTCATCCTGCCTTCCCATCTGTCTGGCTGGGGCGGCAGGATTCGAACCTGCGCATGACGGGATCAAAACCCGTTGCCTTACCGCTTGGCTACGCCCCAATCCTTCGGCTTCGGCCCGGTTTCGTGCAGTGGATGACAGCTTAGAACTCTTCCGGCATGGGTCCATGCTGCCAATTCCTCCCGCTCCAGCCTGCGTGCCAGTTTACGTGCATCTGCTGCGTTTTCCGCCAGGGCCACGCAGGCTGTGCCGCTGCCACTCATCCAGGCGCATTTTGTCTGGTTGCGCATAGCTTCCAAAAGTGTGGCAAGCTCCGGACACATTCCGCAGGCCACATTTTCCAATGCATTTTCCCCCAGGGCGAAGCGAACATCTCCGTCACCCGTGAAACCGGCGCGGATGGTATCTCCCGCGCTGGAGGGGGTCAATTGCAATGCACCGGTTCCCGATACCTTGTCGTAGCTGGAAAAAACATCCGCAGTTGAAAGGCCAATGCCGGGATGGGCAAGCACCAGATGCGCGCCTTCAATGCCGGGGTCCAGATGTTCAAGGCGCTCGCCCACCCCTGTTGCCCGGCTCGCGTGGCCAAACAGGAAGCAGGGGATATCCGCCCCGAACGGTGTGGCAAATTCAATCAGGGTTCTGCTGTCCAGATTCAGGGACCACAGGGCGTTCGCGGCA
The DNA here is from genome assembly GCA_036985955.1 of Zetaproteobacteria bacterium. Classification (GTDB taxonomy): domain Bacteria; phylum Pseudomonadota; class Zetaproteobacteria; order Mariprofundales; family Mariprofundaceae; genus JAUZQZ01. The sequence goes on from BTQQ01000002.1 coordinate 27,329, forward strand.
ATGATAGCGGTTGCCGCATCGGACGATCCACCGCCGAGGCCGGCCTGAACAGGAAGGTTTTTCTCAATGTGAACCTTTATTCCCTGTGTTATATCGAAGGAGTTACGCATGGCATCCAGTACGCGGAAAACCAGATTGTTCCGGGTATTCAAACCCGGATCGGAGCATGTGACATGCAGGTTGTCTGCGTTCTCTATCCGGAGCGTGTCGCCGACATCCACGTAGGTAAAGCTGGTATCGAGTGTATGATATCCGTTTATGGTTTTCCCGGTGACTGTGAGATGCAGGTTAATTTTGGCGGGTGCGGGCAGTTTAAGCACGGGGAGTTTTGCTGTTTAGAATTATCAGGGTGGTCTTGCGTCCATGTTTGATATCGCTGAAAACAAGACGTTGCTTTTGTATGTTCCACTCCACGCGAATGTGACTGTTGTTACGGTTGATAACCCATCGGTTCGCGCCTTTCGGCTGGAAACCCGAAGGGACATGGCTAGCAAGAAATTCGGATAATTCCTGTGGGCTGATAACAATGCCATGGGATACAAGTTCCTCCTTTCTGATGGAGCGCCATGCCGGATTTTTAGCCTGATTATCGCGCAGCCACATTTCATCATGCTGCCAGCGAAGTTCCACAATGCGACCGGACACGGCATGGACTACACGTATTCTTCCTTCGCCGGGCTGTTCAGATTGCCAGTCCAACATGGCCTGCCAGACATGATTGGGTTGCATAACCAGAATTCTTGCCGTGATCCGGCTATAGGGTCCGATGCCGGAAATGTTGTCTGTCACCAAGCTGGCACATGCCGACAGCAACAGAACAGAGGCAACCAATGCTACGGCAAGAAAAGGTTTCAATTACGAGCCAATTGTAATTGCAGATCACCGCTCATGAGGTTTGCAATTGTGCTCATAAGCCGGCGTTGATTTTTTTCCGGATGAGGCGTGAATCTTTATGCCCCAGCCGGAGGGCTTTTTTCCATGCGGCACGGGCTGCATCCGACTTTTCGGCTTTCCACAGAATATCGCCCAGATGCTCCTGCATGATCGGGTCATCCGGGATTTTTCCGACGGCTTTGCGCTGGAAGGTCAATGCTTTGTCATATTCTCCGCGTTTGTAATGTACCCATGCCAGCGAGTCGAGATAATAGCCATTGCCGGGTTTTTGTTTCAGGGCGCGGAGAATCAGGCCTTCGGCTTCATCCAGACGGACACCTTGTTCGGCATAGAGATAACCGAGAAAATTCAGAGCCTCGGTATTCTCGGGTTCGATGAGGAACAGTTTTTTAATTTGATTCGCTGCCTCCTCATATTGCTTCAGGCCTTCGAAAGCCGCTGCGCGATTAAGCAGCAATTGTACTGAAACTTTTGGCAGTGCCAGGGCCGCCTCTGTTTCCGTCAGCAACTGGCGGTATTTCTTTTGCTGTAGCAACGCGGATGAAAGCAGGACATAGGCATTTTCTGCTCTGAGATTTCCCTTGATGATGGTGCGCAGGCGGGATAGAGCCGCATCGGTTCGTTCGGCTTGCAGGTCCATGGCTGCCAACCGTAATTGAGCATCCATGAAGTTTGCAGCATTGCGTTTGATCTGCCGGTAAATCTTTTTCGCCTCGGTTTTTTTACCCATGGCCTCGAGACTTGCGGCCAGATAGAACCGGGCCTGGCTTGAAGAACGTTTGGTCAGGGCCTCGCGAAACCGGCTGGCAGCAAGTTGAAAGTCTTTCTGCTGGTAATATAACAGGCCAAGCGCAGTCAGTACTTCAGTATTTTTACTGATTCGCCGTGAAATATCCTCATAAATTACAATCGCTTCCTTACTGCGTTTCTGCTGAACCAGCAGCCGGCCCAGCGCATTGCTGACGCTCAGGGCTTTGGGGTGACGAGACAGGAATGTGCGCAGCACGGATTCCGCCTCAATAAGGTCTCGCTGACGCACAGCCAGACGACTGAGCATCAGGACGGGGCCGGGCTGATCAGGCGCCAGCTTGCGTAATTTTTCCAGCACTTGCTTAGCTTTTTTCAGCTTTCCCTGACGCATGTAAAGTTCGGCGTCAATGTGATGCAACCGGATGTTTGAACCGGTTTTGATACCTGCGCGAATGATCCGATGCGCTTCGTCAAAACGCCCTTCCTTTTCCATCAGTCGTATCAGCATCATGCGTGTGGTAAATGATTCCGGGGTTTTTCTTAATAGCTGTTGCAGAATCTCAATGGCGGCAAAATTTTCCCCGTTTGCGGCCAGAATCTGGGCATGAAGAAGGCGGATTTTTGTCATGCTCTCCGGAGGTATGCCATGCATGCCCAGTAGGACATCCACTTGCTTTTTCGCTTGCCGGATCTGGCCGCGCCGCAGTAGCAGTTCCGCTAACTGAATGCGTGGAAGAACAGCGGACTTATCCTTGCTGACCAACGCGTCAAGAAAACGGATGGCTAACGCGGGGTTGTTATTCTGTACCGCATCTTCAGCTGCCAGATACAGGAAGTCCGTATCCATCTCGGAGATGGGCGTTTGCACCGGCACAGGTTTTGCGGAAGCGGCAGGCGTGGGAGGTGGCGCTGCTGTCATACAGGAAACGAGCAGGATGCCGCTCATAATGATCGGGATACGTATGGTCATGTTTTTATTGGTCTCTCTGTGGGTGCAGGTCTTGCACGGTGACAGCCTGGAATTGATTGCTTTTCACGTTTAACGCCCAGCATTGCGTGTCCACGGCATGGCCTTCATATGTGCTGACGATGATATAGGCAAATCCTTCCCATGCATTGGAAAGGTCGGTTGGCGAAGGTCTTGCCGGGCAATCCGGGTGACTATGGAAAATACCGATAATCTCCCGTCCCGTCCCGCGCAGTTCCCGGTCCACTGCCTGATATGCCTCCGGATCCAGAATGAAACGGTCTGCGGCTCTCTCGGTATTGAGGTTTGGCACTTCGCGCGCTTCGTCAATGTACCATCCCTGATCCGTCAGTCTTCCCAACAGCAGGCCACAGGCTTCATCCGGGTAATGGCGTTTGGCGGAGGCGTGCATGTCCTGCATGGCGGCGCGGCCGATCCGGCACGGCTGGCTGGATGGTGCAGTATCTATGACATCAAGATAGGTCTGGCTGCGAAACCGCTCGGGAATGTCGCATTCAGATATGGGGTGTGCAGATTCCTGCATTATTTCTCCAGTTTATATTTTCAGCGGGAACACTAGCGCGCAACGTTCCATTGCCAAGACATACTGCGTATGATGTCAGGCAAGGATGAAACGGAGGTGAAAAAAATGCAACGAATCCAGGCCACCATATTTGCAGGGTTGTTTGCAGCCGCAGTTTCAGCGTGTGTCCTATGGCAAGGAATGGAGTAAGACGATTCATATTACAGTGAAATAAGGATTAAATAACACTCAAAGCGATCTTCGGCAGCCCTTTTTTATTTTTCTTCATTGGGTATATTGAAGCTCTTCACTTCACGTACTTGGCGGTTCGATCTTGATGCAGGATTTTGAATATGAAGTCATTCGCAGGCCGCGCCGGAAAACGGTAGGGATTTGCGTGAAACCGGATCAGACCGTACAGGTTGCCATTCCCAAACGCTTTCCTTTGGCAAAGGTGGATGCGCTGGTGCGCGGCAAAGCGGACTGGATACGACGAAAATTGTCTCAATACAAGGATATTCAGGCACAATATCAGCCGAAGCAATATGTCAGCGGGGAAACCTTTACCTATCTTGGGCGTGACTATCGTTTGAAGGTGCTGGAAGGTGCGGAAATACTGGTCAGTTTGAAGCAAGGCGTGCTGCGGGTGAGTGTTCCATACGCTCTTTCCCCGGAGCAACGGCCATTGTCTGTCGCCAGGGAGCTTGAAGTATGGTTCCGTGCACAGGCGCAGCTATATCTCACCGAAAGAACCGCATGGCATGCGGCGCAGATGCAGGTTGCTCCTGCCAGTGTTGGCATCAAATCATATCGCAGTCGCTGGGGAAGCTGCCATGCCGATGGCCGCATCTATTTCAACTGGCGCATCATCATGGCGTCGCCATCCATCGTGGATTATGTGGTGGTGCATGAACTTTGTCATCTGATGCATCATAACCATTCGCCGAATTACTGGCGTTTGGTCGAATCCATCATGCCGGAATATCGTGCTGCCAAGGTGTGGCTGAAGCAACACGGGCATAGCCTGGAGATTTAATCCTTAATGCAGCCGTTTGTCGTCGAAAGAAAATTTCTTTTCCCTGATTAAATTTAGGCAAGCATCCACAGCGGCAGGTTCAAACCATTCGCCACGATGCGTCTCGATTTCTTTCAGCGCTACATCTATGCCCAGAGATACCCGGTAGGGACGATGGGTGGATATCGCCTCGACGACGTCCGCCACGGCCACAATACGCGCCTCCAGGCATATTTCATCGCCTTTCAGTCCCTGTGGATAGCCCGTGCCATCCAGCCGTTCATGGTGTTGATAAGCAATGTTCGCCACAGGCCACGGGAACTCAATATCTTTCAGAATATCGTAGCCTACCTGACAATGGCTTTTGATAAGTTCAAATTCCGTTTCAGTCAGTTTTGACGGTTTGCTCAATATCTCGGCAGGCAGGCGAATCTTGCCGATGTCGTGAATGGTGGCACCCATTCTCAGCCCGTCAATTCGCTCACTGTCCATATCCATCTCTTGGGCGATGCAGCGGGCAAGCCGGGCTACGCGCTGCTGATGACCCGCCGTATAGGGGTCTCGGGCTTCGACCGCCCTGGATATGGCCACGATGGTACCGACAAGGCTTGACTTCAGTGCTTTTTTCGCCTTTTGCCGTGCGCTG
>BTQQ01000003.1:0-30578 GCA_036985955.1 Zetaproteobacteria bacterium
CCATGTGAAAAATTCAGGCGGACAACGTTGACGCCGGCTGCTACCAGTCTATCCAGCATTTCCGGTGATTCGGAAGCTGGGCCAAGGGTTGCAACGATTTTCGTTCTGCGGAATTCAGTCACTTAGGCTGCACGTTCTTCAAGCATGGCTACGGCCGGAAGTTTCTTGCCTTCAAGAAACTCCAGAAAAGCACCGCCACCGGTGGAGATATAGGAAACCTTGTCGGAGATGCCGTATTTGGTGACAGCGGCCAGCGTATCGCCGCCACCGGCAATGGAGAATGCGGGAGAATCGGCAATGGCCAGTGAAATAGCCCTGGTGCCCTCGCCGAACTGGTCGAATTCGAATACGCCGACCGGGCCATTCCAGACGATGGTGCCTGCATTCTTGATGATTTCGGCCAGTTCCGCTGCCGAATCCGGGCCGATGTCGAAGATCATGTCGTCATCGGATGTTGCATCGACAGGTTTTAATGTTGCTTCGGCAGTCGGGGAAAATTCTTTGGCGCAAACCACATCGGTTGGCACAGGAATACTGCCGCCACGCGCTTCTGCGGCCGCAGTCAGGCTCTTGCAGGTGTCGATCAGGTCTTCTTCATACAGTGATTTGCCGACGTTGTGTCCGGCGGCTGCGATGAAAGTATTGGCGATGCCGCCACCGACGACCAATTGATCGACGATCTTGGACAGTGATTCCAGTACTGTCAGTTTGGTGGAAACCTTGGAACCACCGACGATGGCCACCATTGGGCGGGCCGGATTGTCCAGTGCGCTACCCAAGGCTTCGAGTTCGGCTGCCAGCAGTGGTCCTGCACATGCCACCGGAGCAAACTGACCTGCACCATGCGTGGATGCCTGAGCGCGATGCGCAGTGCCGAATGCATCCATGACATAAATATCGCAGAGGGAGGCATATTGTTTGGACAGTTCCTCGTCATTCTTCTTTTCGCCGACATTGAAACGAATGTTTTCCAGCAGTACCAATTCGCCGTCTGCAATTTCAGGCGCTGAATCAAGATAATCCTTAATCAGGCGTACTTCTTTGCCGAGTAGTTTGGAGAGATGCCGGGCAACAGGTGCCAGCGAGAACTGCTCGTCGTATTCACCTTCGGTGGGACGGCCCAGATGGCAGCAGACCATTACCCTGGCGCCGGCATCCATAGCGTGCTTCATGGTTGGCAGGCTGGCACGGATACGCGTGTCGTCGCCCACCTCACCATCAACAATCGGTACATTCAGGTCTTCACGGATCAGTATGCGTTTACCGGCCAGATCAAGATCAGTCATTTTGATTACAGACATGCTCTTACTCCTTTATATGAGTGCGCTACAGGCTGACTTTCTGATACAAGGCAGATATGTGGCACCTGGTTGATGATAACGTTTGAACGTTTGTCGCTGCCAGCTCGTTGTTTGTAAACGGGCAATGATAAACGTGGGAGTCAAAGCTCCCACGCTATCTTTGGATTGCTTAGTTGGTTGCTACGTGCTGTACGAAACGCATCATATTGCAGGTATAGCCGTATTCATTGTCATACCATGCAACCAGCTTGACGAAAGTGCCGTCCAGCGCGATACCTGCACCGGCATCGAAGATGGATGAGTAGCTACAGCCACGGAAGTCAGTGGAAACCACTTTTTCGTCGGTGTAGGCAAGCGTGTCACCGATACCCGGAGTTTCAGACGCCTTTTTCATGGCAGCGCAGATATCGTCGTAACTCGCTTCGCTGTTCAGTTCAACGGTCAGATCAACCACGGACACATCAGAACTGGGGATGCGGAAGGCCATGCCGGTCAGTTTGCCGTTCAACTCCGGCAGCACCTTGCCGACAGCCTTGGCTGCGCCGGTGGAAGACGGGATGATGTTTTCCAGGATCCCACGACCGCCTCGCCAGTCTTTCATGGAAGGACCGTCAACCGTCTTCTGGGTAGCCGTTGCCGCATGCACAGTCGTCATCAGACCGCGTTTGATGCCGAAGTTGTCATTTATTACTTTGGCGACGGGCGCCAGACAATTGGTGGTGCAGGAAGCAGCCGAAGATATGGCTTGTCCGGCATAGTCCTCATGGTTTACACCGTAGACGAACATCGGCGTAGCATCCTTGGAGGGTGCGGATTGCACAACTTTCTTTGCGCCAGCAGTGATATGCGCCTGGCAGGTTTCTTCGGTCAGGAAGAAACCGGTGCATTCCAGCACCACGTCAGCGCCGACTTCATCCCATTTCAGGTTGGCCGGATCACGCTCGGCCGTCAGGCGAATTTTCTTACCATTGACGATTATGTTGTTGCCCTCAACGGACACATCACCGTCAAACAGGCCATGCACGGAGTCATGCTTGAGCATATAAGCCAGATAATCAGGGTCCAGTAAATCGTTGATGCCAACAATTTCCATATCGGTAAATTCTTTTGCTACAGCGCGGAATGCCATGCGGCCAATACGGCCAAATCCATTAATACCAACTTTAATTGTCATTCTTCTCTCCTTTTCTTTTCTAAATTAAACCAGTTCGTTTACGGCTGCCACAACGGCGTCCGTGGTAATGCCAAACATTTTAAACAGTTCACCGGCTGGTGCGGATTCACCGAAGGTGTCAATGCCAATGACCTTACCGTTCAGGCCCACGTACTTGCCCCAGAAACCGGTAACACCAGCTTCAACAGCAACACGCGCAGTTACGGATGCAGGCAATACGGATTCCTTATACGATTCATCCTGAGCATCGAAACGTTCGGTACATGGCATGGAAACAACACGTACCTTCTTGCCGGACAGTTCCTGCTGTGCAGCCAGTGCCAACTGTACTTCGGAACCGGTGGCGATGATAAGCACCTCCGGTGTTCCCCCACAGTCGCTGAGCACATAACCACCACGTTCGATGTCAACCACCTGCGCGTCGGTGTAGTCGTTGCAGGGCAGGCCCTGACGTGTGAAAATCAGAGTGCTCGGATTGTCACGGCGCTCGACCGCAACCTTCCATGCAACCGCGGATTCTACCGCATCGCACGGACGCCATGTGTTCATGCGTGGAATCATGCGCAGGGTGGCGATCTGTTCGACTGGTTGGTGGGTCGGGCCGTCCTCGCCCAGACCGACGGAGTCATGGGTATAGACGAAGATGGTGCCAATTTTCATCAGAGCGGCCATGCGAAGGGCATTGCGTGCGTATTCAGAGAACATCAGGAAAGTGCCGCCAAACGGGATCAAACTACCATGCAACACCATGCCGTTCATAATGGCGCTCATACCAAACTCGCGAACGCCATAGTGGAGATAATTACCTTCCGGCGTGTCTTTGCTGAAAGCTACGGCCTCCGGCCATTTGGTGTTGTTCGACGGGGCCAGGTCGGCAGATCCGCCGACGAGTTCCGGCAGCAGCGCAGCAAAGGCGCCGATAGTTTTGCCGCTGGCAACGCGGGTGGCCCAACCGGGCTTTTCTTCACGTAACTGGTTAATCCATGATGTTACGCCTTTTTTCCAGTTGGCTGGCAGTTTGCCCGACTGACGGCGTTCAAATTCTGCGGCCAAATCAGGATTCTCTGCCTTGTAGGCATCAAAACGGGCCTGCCAGTCAGCTTCAGCGGCAGCACCCTTGTCTTTGGCATCCCAACCGGCATAGACATCGTCGGGGATCACAAACGGATCATATTCCCAACCCAACTCCTTGCGTACCAGTGCGCATTCTTCATCACCCAGTGCGGCACCGTGACAGTCATGGCTGCCAGCTTTGTTCGGAGAACCGAAACCAATGATGGTCTTGCAGCAGATCATGGTTGGCTGGTCAGTGTTGGCACGGGCAGTATCAATGGCCGCTTTGATTTCATCGGCATCGTGACCGTCCACATTGCGAATGACTTGCCAGCCGTAGGCCTCGAAGCGACCCGGAGTGTCGTCGGTAAACCAGCCTTCAACTTCACCGTCGATAGAAATGCCGTTGTCATCCCAGAACATGATCAGCTTGCCGAGCCCGAGCGTTCCCGCCAGTGAGCAGGCTTCATGTGAAATGCCTTCCATCAGGCAGCCGTCGCCATGAAATACATACGTGTAATGATCGACAATCTCGTGACCCGGTTTGTTGAACTGGCCTGCCAGCATACGCTCGGCAATGGCCATGCCGACGGCATTGGTGATGCCCTGACCCAGTGGCCCGGTTGTGGTCTCAACACCCGGGGCGTAACCGTATTCGGGATGCCCCGGCGTCCTGGAATGAAGCTGACGGAACTGTTTGATCTCATCCATCGGCAGATCGTAGCCGGTCAGGTGTAACAGCGAATAAATCAACATCGAGCCGTGACCATTGGACAGGACGAAACGATCACGATCTGTCCATCCGGTATTGCCAGGGTTATGTTTGAGATAGTCGTTCCACAGGACTTCAGCAATATCTGCCATACCCATAGGTGCGCCCGGATGCCCGGAATTGGCTTTTTGCACTGCATCCATAGACAGGGCGCGGATGGCATTGGCAAGATGTCTGCGATTGTTACTCATTGATTATACCCCTTTGCTTTGATTTATGTGTGTTTAAATTTTAAACGTGAACCGTGGTGACGACGTGACGGATGTTGCCAATACCGCCATCGAGCACGACCGTGTCCGTAGTTTTGTGTTTGCCGTAAGCATCGTAGCCTACCTTGACGTGGCGTACATATGCGCCCGATGTCAGGCCGGTGGCAATAAACAGGCAATCGTCGGATGTGACCAGTTCGTCGCGGGTGAGGATGCGCGTAGTATCCACGCCCTCTTTTTTACACATCTCAATCTCAAAGTCCTTTTGCGGTGCCATACGGCCGAACATCTCTGCACCCATGGCGCGGGCGGCGCAGGCAGTGACGATACCTTCCGGTGTGCCACCAATGCCAAACAGGGCATCGGAACCCATATTCAGTATGGCCTGAATGGCGCCGTTGACATCGCCGTCGGTTGCCAGACGAATTTTGGCGCCGGTAGCATACACTTCCTGCATCAGTTCCTGATGGCGTGGTTTGTCCAGAATAAAAACCTTGAGTTCACGAACTTCCTTGCCCAATGCCCTGGCCAGTTGACTCAGACGGTCGGAAACAGGGGCTTCAGCATCAATTTTGCCACAAGCGGCTTTTGGATAAACCTGTTTTTCCATATAAAAACATGAACCGGGGCGATACATGGAGCCTTCAGGTGCGGCTGCCAGCGTTACAATCGAACCCGGCATATCCTTGGCAAACAGGTTGGTGCCTTCAATCGGGTCTACGGCGATATCAACGCCGATGCCTTCGCCGGTGCCGACCTTCTCGCCATCGTACAGGGCGGGCGCTTCATCCTTGGCGCCTTCGCCGATAACGATCATACCTTTCATTTTGACTTCATTGATGCGCTTGCGCATGGCGTCAACAGCTAAGCCGTCGCCTTCATCCTTTTGGCCGGAACCGACAAACGGTGCACAGGCTCGAGCAGCGGCCTCGCAAACTTCGACCAGATCAATTTTGAGATTACTGACGCGACCCATGCGCTATTCCCCCTCCAAAGAAATGATGTATGAGATATTAAATGTCTTCGTGGGAGCGGGATGATAACGGAAATAAATAGCAAAAGCGACCATGACCGGAATAGGGCATCTGGCCTGCATTATTCACAAATGCTATTGCGCCCTTGCTGGTTCCCTTGCTCGTACCGAATCCCTCGCTGGTCGTCCATATGTATGGTTACGGCCTCCTTCCCCGGAATTCATTGCGAACCAGGTGACTGCGCACAAAAAGGCCGAAGACCGTTTGGACGAATGTAGGGCCGCCCGAAGGGTGAGGGCTGAAAGCCCAAATCAAGCATTACGGCGATTTATGAATATCAGGCTATTCCTTCAGCAGGTTTGATAGCTGCCGGTGCAACGTGCCGGATGCAGCGGCTACGATGGAACTGCTCAGGCGGCTTACATGAAAGGGATGCTGCTGATTGAAATTGCTGACCGTGCAACCTGCTTCCCTGGCCAGTAACCAGCCAGCTGCGTAATCCCACAGTTTTTCGCTCCCGTGGATAATGAACTGTGAGCGGCCAGCGGCCAGCCATGCCCATTCCAGCGCACAACTGCCGATGTTACGCTGGCTCCGACAATATTTCTTTGTTGCCAGACGGATGGCCAGTTTGTGATCCAGGCGTTTGAAATCGATGAAGCCAATCGATTCGGACAGCGACTGTTCAGAGCGAACGTGCAAGGGCTGATTATTCAACCATGCGCCTTTGTGACGAAGCGCTGAGAATGTTTCTCCACGTACCGGGTCATGAATGCAGGCGAGTACAGGCAAGCCATCCTCCATGAGGGCCAGAGATGTCCCGAAAGCGGGGAATGATGCAACAAAATTACTGGTTCCATCCAATGGATCCAGACACCAGAAACGGTTTCCCTGTTGCAGACATGCCTGTTGTTCTTTTTCGGACATTTCCTCGCCAAGAAAACCGATTTCCGGATACGAGGCCGCCAGTTGTTCACGAATGAATTGCTGACATTTCATGTCGGTTTCCGTGATGAGAGAACCATCATCTTTGATGCGAGTGGTGTTGGATTGACGTTGAAAGGCAGGTAGAAGGATTTTACTTCCTGCCTCGCGCAGCAGTTCGGTGATGAGATGAATATCTATGGTTTCGCCTGCTCGTTTGCCAGCCATTTTTTTCCTTTGTTATATACTGAGCCGTGCTAAGATGGCCCTTCCAGGTACGGGCGAGGCTACACAGGGGGTGCATGGTGCTCAAAGGAAAAATGGTAATTGGACAATCCGGAGGCCCCACGGCGGTGATCAACCAGTCTCTGGTCGGGGCGATTCTGACAGCGCGCGGGCAGGATGCGATTACAGGTATTCTTGGCGCCCGGCACGGTATTGCCGGGATTATGAACGAGGACTTCGTGGATTTGACCACACAATCCGCGGAACAGCTGGAACAGGTGGCAAACACACCGGCGGCAGCTTTGGGTTCCGTCCGGCTGAAGCCTGGTACAGCCGAGTGTGAGAAGGTCTTTGAGGTATTCAGGAAAAACGATGTGCGTTACTTTTTTTATATCGGAGGTAACGATTCCGCTGAAACCGCGTACATCATTTCTGAAATGGCGCAGGATGCAAATTATGACTTTTGCACCGTCCACATTCCCAAGACCATTGATAATGATTTGAAAGTGACGGACCACTGCCCCGGTTTTGCTTCCGCAGCACGTTTTGTGGCGCTGGCCTTCATGGGGGACGATCGTGACAACTACGCCTTGTCCGGCGTTAAAATCAATGTAGTGATGGGTCGGCACGCCGGCTTTCTGACTGCGGCATCGGCACTGGCACGGCAAGCAGATGGCGATGGTCCGCATCTGATTTATTTGCCGGAGCGTGTATTTGATGTCGAACAGTTCAAGGTGGATGTTCGCCGCGTAGTCGGGGAGTGTGGTCGCTGCGTGGTTGCCGTATCTGAAGGTATTGCTGATGCTGACGGTCATCCTATTGCGTCGAGTGGGGAGCGGGATTCGCATGGCAATATTCAACTTTCCGGAACCGGAGCGCTGGGTGATGCGCTGGCTGCACATGTAAAGGCCGCATTCAAGGGTGAAAATATACGCGTACGCGCCGATACATTTGGTTATCTGCAACGCAGTTACCCCACCATCATTTCAACAGTGGATGCCAGAGAGGCGCGCGAGGTCGGTCAAATGGCCGCCAATCATGCTGTTTCCACGGGTGAAAATGGGTCTGTAGCGATCCGCAGGGTGTCGAATGAGCCTTATGCCAGCGAATACTTTATCACGCCACTTTCTTCGGTGGCGAAGGAAACTACTGCGGTGCCCGATGCTTGCATCAGTGCCGAAAGCAATGACGTAACGACAAACTGGCTGGACTATATACGTCCGTTGGTGGGTGACTTACCCGTAATCGGAAGGCTATAATTCCGTTCTGTATGGTATTAAGCTGTGTAAAACCCGGTGTGATCTCTGGAGGTAGATAAATGGCCATTGTCTGGCGCGAGGAATATTCAGTCGATGATCCGGATATTGATGAACAGCATCAACAGATATTTCAATATCTTGCCGACCTGGAAGAGAACATGAAAAGTGGTGTGGATGATGCGTATATGCGGCGTTTCCTTACTGCTCTGGGCATCTATACACGATCACATTTCTGTTTCGAAGAAATCTTAATGCGGCGGCGGGCATGTCCAACTGCCGCCAAGAACAAGAAGCAACACAAGGAACTGCTTAAAGCCTATTCACAAGTATTGCAACGATTCGAAGCTGAAGGGATCAGTGATGATTTAGTTCAGGAATTGCATGATTTTCTCAAAAACTGGCTGATTCACCATATTCTCCACACCGATATGAGTCTGAGGGATTGCGCCAATGTTAATAAGTAAACAGCAAATATTCCGCTGCGAACGGCAGCCGATATGGTGGAAGTGCATAGGGCTTCCATGTCTTGTATTCGTGTTCTTGCTTTCTACACCAGTTTTTGCGGCGGAGATTGAAGGTGTCCATGTACCGGAGACCATCACGGTGGCAGGCCAGACCCTGCAACTCAATGGCGCCGGTGTGCGCACAAAATTCTTTTTTGATATCTATGTGGGCGCGCTGTATTTGTCCCGGCCGGCGCATCAGGCGAAACAAGCTATTACAGATGCAGGCCCGAAACACATGTCCATGTATTTTCTATATGGAGAGGTTGGGCGTAAAAAGCTGGTTGACGGCTGGGTAGAAGGTTTTGAAAAGAATCAGTCCAAAGAGGCAATGGCCAGACTTAAGCCCCGGCTGAGTCAGTTTAATGCCATGTTTGGCGATGCCCGGAAAGGCGATGTTTATATGTTTGATTTTCTGCCGGATGGAAGCACAACTGTAACATTCAATGGCCAAGAAAAGGGCCATGTTCAGGGTGATGATTTCCAACAGGCGTTGCTGGCAGTCTGGCTTGGGAAACACCCCGCGGACAAGGATTTGAAGAAAGCGATGCTTCGAGGTGGAGAATAGGGCCTGTTCACATAAAATCCAAGCATAGCGACGTGGTCATTTTTGGATCGCTGCAAGGCATTTCGAGCGTAATGTGCTGAATGCACATCAGCGAGAAATAACGCTGGGGCGGCCAAAAATGGCCCGTCCCGCAGGGCTGCGTCCGAAATGAGGCCATGCGGCGTTGCTCGTCGTTCATTTGGATTTACCAAACTTCTCTCCTCGCGCCTTGACTGGCCTCATTTCGGACAGCAGCGCTACGCTTGGATTTTATGTGAACAGGCCCTAGGCAACAGCATTTTCTGAGTGCATGTATTCAAATTGACTTGACCGCTCTATTTGGACAGGGTTCGCCGTCCTCAGTGGACTGTTAAGGAGTTACCGTGAAATCTGAAGGAAGAACTTATTTTCTGCGGGTTTTCCCCACCATTCCCGATGCGCTGAAACGCCTTGAAAACATTGCCAGCGATTTATGGTTTGCATGGAACTCAAAAGCCCGCGCCCTGTTTCATCAGATCGACCCCGTGTTGTGGGTTGTGTGCGGGCATAATCCTCGTTCGTTCCTGCGCCGTGTCAGTCAACATCGTTTGGATGAGGTGGCGACCGACCGTGCTTTTCTGGCTGAATATCATGGCGTGGTTTCCGATTATGATTCCTACAAGAAGGAAGAACACCAGTGGTTTGTCTCGAACTTTGAAGATGCCAAGGCGTATTCGATTGCATACTTCTCAGCAGAATTTGGCCTGCATGAATCTCTGCCCATCTATTCCGGAGGCTTGGGTATTCTGGCAGGCGATCACTGCAAGTCCGCAAGCGATTTAGGCCTGCCGTTTACAGCAGTCGGGCTGCTGTATCGTCAAGGTTATTTCACCCAGACCATCAATGCACAGGGTGAGCAGATTGCTGTTTATCATGATAACCGTTTTAGTGATCTGTGCATTGAGCAGATCAGAGACAAAGCCGGCAACCCGTTACGGGTACAGGTGGAATTGACGGATCACATGCTGGATCTGAATATCTGGGAAGCCAGAGCGGGACATATCCGTATGGTTTTGCTTGATTCGAATGTGGAAAGCAATACTGATGAGGAGCGCAAGATCACTTATCAGCTTTATGGCGGCGGTTTGGAGAACCGTATCCGGCAGGAAATTGTGCTTGGTATCGGGGGTGTGCGGGCCTTGCGTGCGTTGGACATTAACCCGACCGTATGGCATGCCAATGAGGGACATGCCGCATTCATTATTCTGGAGCGCATGCGGGAATGCATTGCACAGCACAAATTAAATATCAAAGAGGCGGAGGAGGTTATTCGGGCGTCCACGGTGTTTACCACGCATACGCCCGTGCCCGCCGGCCATGATATTTTTCCGCTGGATATGTTTGACCACTATATGGGCCATTATGCCAAGAAACTGGGTATTGATACGGCGAAGTTGCATGGTCTGGGGCATGGTGATTTCGGCCATGGCGCTGAGGGTTTTAACCAGACAGCATTGGCTATTCATGGTTCCGCCTATGTGAACGGCGTGGCCAAACTGCACGGGGAAGTGTCTTCCCGTATCTGTCAGTCCATGTGGCCGGATTTGCAACCGGAGGAGAACCCGGTCTCATCCGTGACCAATGGCGTGCATGTCATGACATGGCTGGCGCCGGAGTGGATTAACGCATTCAATCAACATTTGGGCGGCCAGTGGCGCGGTCAACTGCTGGAACCGGCATTCTGGCAAAACATTGAGGATATTTCCGGTTATCACTATTGGAGTATCCACCAGACGAATAAGCAGCGTATGTTGCAATATGTGCGTCAGCAACTGGAGCGGCAGGCCCGGCGAAATGGCGAGAGTGCGCAGATGGTGCAGAAAATGACAGCGTTGTTTGATGTGCGTACACTGGTAGTGGGCTTTGCCCGCCGTTTTGCAACCTATAAACGCGCCACGCTAATCTTCCAGAATGAAGAAAAACTGCGCCAGTTGCTGGATGATCCGGAACGTCCGGTTGTGTTCCTGTTTTCCGGTAAGGCACATCCGGCGGACAATCCCGGTCAGGAACTGATCCGGCGTATCCACGAATATTCCAGAAAACCCGGATTTATCGGCAAAATACTGATGCTCGAGGGTTATGATATGACACTGAGCCGTTATCTTATTTCAGGCGTGGATGTGTGGCTGAATAATCCGATCCGTCCGATGGAAGCTTCGGGCACATCAGGGATGAAGGCGGCCATGAATGGCGTGCCCAATCTAAGCATTCTGGATGGCTGGTGGCCGGAAGGTTTCCAGGGCGACAATGGCTGGGCTATTGGCGGCGAGCGCGACATTGCCGATCCGCACATGCGTGATGAGGATGATGCGGCATCCCTGTACCACATATTGAAACATGAAGTGATCCCAACCTACTACAACCGCAATGAGAGCGGGTTCTCCGATGACTGGGTCGCAATTTCCAAACGGGCGATGATTTCCAGTATTCCGCATTTCAATACGGATCGGATGGTTTCGGAATATACCAAACGTTTCTATGTTCCGGCATCGAGGCATGGGAAGTCGATGATGAATGAAAATTTCAGGCGAGCCAAGGCTCTGGCTGCATGGAAAGCCAAAGTGCGCAAGGCCTGGCCTAAAATCCAGCTCAAACACATGGGTGATTCATCCAACGAATATCAGGAGCGGTATGGGGAAAACCTGAAGGTGCAGGTGAAAGTGCACCACGATGGATTGTCTCCCGATGATCTGCATGTTGAAATCGTATTGTTGCGGCCATCCCGTGAAGAAGGCTACAAACGTTATCGTATTATTGAAATGGAACACGCTAATGACGGCGTGTTTGAAACCGATTTACAACCGGATGACAGCGGTGACTTTGCCTATCACATCCGTGCTTACCCGACGCATGAAGACTTGGCGCATCCTTTATCGATGGGTCTGATGACTTACCTTTGATGGAGCCGTAAAGAGTTTGTTCATGGGCGCGATGCAGGCTGAAACCCGTTTTCCAGCGCCAGTATGGCCGCGCCGAGGATGCCGGTATCACCTCCGAGCCGGGATCGATGCAGCCTGACTTTTCCTTTCAGGGGAGGAATGAGCTTTTCATTCAAACTGGTGTTCATCGATTCCGATAAAAACGACCATGCGCCGGTGAGCCCGCCACTGATACTGACGTTGTGCACATCCAGCAGCTTGACGGTCTCCGCGATAGCCTGCCCCAGATAGCTTCCCGCCTCGTGTAAAATCCGCGCAGCTACCATATCTCCATCCAAAGCCTTGCGGTAAACATCTTCCGCATTCGTGGTGTTTTGATGTCCTGTTTCGGCATAACGTGCGATGACACCGGATGCCGATGCGTAGGCTTCCAGGCATCCTGAGCTGCCGCATCCACAGATCCTCCCATTCGGAACAACGCATAAATGCCCGATTTCCACGGCCATTCCGCTTTCGCCAAGGTAAGGGATGCCATTCAGGATTAAGCCACCGCCTACGCCCGTACCCAGTGTCAGATGCAATAGATTTTTCAACTCCCTGCCAATCCCGAAACGGAATTCACCGAGCGCCGCGAGTGCAGCATCATTCTGCACATGCACAGGTAATGAAACCGCGTCACTCAACCTTTCGGCCAGTGGAAAATCGAGCAGGCAGGGAATGTTTGGTGAGGAGACCAGTATCCCTGTTTCCTGTCTGAAAAATCCCGGAAATCCAATGCCAATGGTATGGATACTGGAATGGGAGGTCAGCATGTCAGCGATGGAAGATGTGAGAATACGCAAGATTTCTGCTTCGGCCTGATCGCTTGAGGATGCAAGCATGCGTGAAAGTGAGGTTTTGCATTGCTGACGCACAATGATGTGCCCGGATTGATTCACCACAGCCAGCCGGATATTCGTGCCACCCACATCCAGCGCAAGTGCGTGGATATTCCCCGGATTGTCCATCAGCCCACGATAACTTCGTACAGTTTTACATAGGAACCGGCCGAAGCGTCCCACGAAGAATCACGGCGCATGGCGCGGCTCACAATGCGTTGCCATGCAGCAGGTTTGCGCCATGTTTCCACAGCAAAATCGACCGCAGCGCGAAAAACGGCCGGTTTGGCCTGTTCAAATCCAAAGCCCGTGCTTGTGCGTTTGGAGACAGCATGGCTTGTTACCGTGTCCTTGAGTCCGCCCGTTGCCCGCACCACCGGCACATTGCCATAGCGCATGGACATGAGTTGGCCCAAACCACAAGGCTCAAAGCGGGATGGCATCAGGAAGATATCTCCCCCGGCATAGATTTGCCGGGCCAGTTCTTCATTGAATCCGGCATAAAAATGCATTTGCTCGGGCCTTTCCCTGGCCAACCGTTTCAACATGGCTTCGTAGGCGGGTTCGCCTGATCCAAGCACGGCCAGTTGGTAGCCTTCCTCAAGCCAGCCCGGGGCGCAATCAAGAAGCAGGTCTATGCCCTTTTGCTCGGCCAGGCGTGAAATGATGGTGAGCAGAGGAGCTTCCGCATCGCAGGTAAGCCCCAGTTTTTTCTGCAAATCTGTTTTACAATGCCGTTTCCCCTGCATATTCCCCGGTGCGTAATTGGCGGCAATGGCGGTATCAGTTGCGGGATTCCAGTTTTCCACATCCAGGCCGTTGACAATGCCGGAGAGTTTCCCGGCATGTTCAGAAAGAAAGGATTCGAGATGACATCCGTATTCCGGTGTCAGGATTTCTCCGGCATAGGCCTGGCTGACCGTGGTGATTCGATCGCAGGCTGCAATACCTGCTTTCATGCAGTTGATCTGGCCATAAAATTCAAAGTTACCGGGATGAAAGAATTCAGCAGGTAGGCCCAAGCGGTGCAGCCAGAAAGATGGAAACACTCCCTGATAGGCCAGATTATGAATCGTGAAAACACATTGGGCATTGGCGATGCGGGGCTGATGCTGATACTGGGTTTGTAACAACAGTGGTATAAACCCGGTTTGCCAGTCATGGCAATGAAAAATGTCCACGGGATGCTCCAGCAAACATGCAGCTTCCAGCGCGACACGATTGAAGAAAATGTAGCGCAAAAGATTGTCGCTGTATGCGCTACCGGACGGGCCATATAAGCCTTCGCGGTTAAAAAAATCGTCCTGTTCAACCAGGATAAAGCGTAAACCATCCACTTTGGCTTCATGCAGAGGAGCGATTCGATCCATGCCATCAACCCAGATGGAGATAGATTGTTTCAGCGGTCGAATTTTTACACCACTAGCCCGGATCTGTCTGCGGTAATAGGGCATGATGACGGCAACATCATGACCAAGGCGTTTTAGAGCATGTGGAAGGGAACCCACTACATCCGCCAGACCACCTGTTTTGGCCAGGGGTGCGGCCTCGGAGGCCACAAACACAATATGCATCTTTGCCATGATCGTTCCTTTTTTGTTGAATGGCGATGGTAACCACTCATATCACCCCTGATTTGTCCGATAACTGCGTCAAACATGCTCATGTGCAGGAGCACACTGCGTGTATTTTCCTTGTTCTCGAACAAATCAGTGGCAATCTGAGCAGTTACTGGCGGTGATGGTATCAGGCACGTCTCATGCCAACAAATAAAGCGGCAACCCAGTGCATCAGTCGGGATTGAATTGTGTTTACCGGCAGTTTTGCTATAAGATGCGGATATGGCGAGGATGATTGTTCGAACGGAGAGCGGGGAGCATGAAATTGAATTGCTGCCGCACACCACAATTGGCCGGCATCCGAAAAGCACAATTTGTATCAACGACCCCATGGTCTCCAAACGACATGCTGTCATCCACATGATGCCGGATGGCTATATTTATGAGGACAACAATAGTTCCAACGGTTCCTTTGTTGGAGGCGTTCGCATTTCCAGGCATATATTTAAAGATGGAGATGAGGTTGTGCTGGGCAAGACGCATTTATTTTTCAGGATTGAAACCGAGCAGGAAAAGATGGCCAGGATGGTCAATATTTCCCGCATATCTTCTGAAAGCCAGGTGCAGGACCGCATTGATGTTGCCAGTGTTGAGGAATTCCTGCCTGAAGAAGATGTGGCTGACCCGGCCTCTTTGAGAGTGGACTATGAGAAGCTGCGTCTTGGCAATGAATTGCTGGCGCGCATTGGTCTGGAGCGCGATTTAACTTCCGCGCTTGAAAAAATTACAGATGAGTTATTGAGTATTTTCCCTGCTGACCGCTGTGTGGTGATGCTTCCACATCCCCATACAGGCGAATTGATGCCCCGTTTTGTCCACCCTGTGGCGGTCAAAGACGAGGCTGTCTCGGTGTCCGAATCGGTGTTGCGGGAGGTCCAGGAGAACAAGTCGGCTATTCTGTTGGCCGATGCCAATCAGGATAGCCGCTTTTCCGAGGCATCCTCCCTGATTATGCAGGGTATTCGGTCCGTCATGTGTGCGCCTCTGATGCATGGTGGAGAGTTTCTCGGCGTGGTGCATATCGAGAGCAAGCAGGCGCAGCACAGCTTTAACCGCAAAGATTTACAACTGTTCACCGGCATTGTACAACATGTGGCCATGGCAGTGGCCAATGCTCGCCTGCTACAGAAAATTGAAGATGATGCCAAGAGCAGAGCCCAGTTTGAACGATTGCTTTCCCCCAGTGTGGTGGAACAGGTCATGAGCGGTAAAGTGAAGCTGGAAAAAGGCGGCGAGTTGAGGGATGTGACCATTTTATTCGCTGATATTCGCGGTTATACCAGCCTGAGCCGACGGTCTTCCGCAACGGATGTTGTGACCTTACTAAACCGTTATTTCGAAACCATCGTCGATGTAGTATTCCGCTATGACGGTACCGTGGACAAATATATCGGTGATGAAATTATGGTGTTGTTTGGTGCCCCGGTTGCGATGGAAGACGCGCCGGACAAGGCTGTGGCCTGCGCATTAGAGATGCAGGGGGCGATGGAAAATTTCAATTATCAGCGTGAGCAGAATGGTGAGGAACCCATTCAAATTGGTATCGGCATCAATGCCGGTGAGGTGGTGGTGGGATCCATCGGCTCATCGCAGACCATGCAATACACCTGTATCGGCGATGCGGTGAATGTGGCATCCCGCCTGACGGGAATGGCAGGGCCCGGAGATGTGATTGTCAGTGAGGACACCATGAATCAGGTGAAGAAAAAAATGCATGCCGAGCCGCTTCCGCCAGCATCCGTCAAGGGCATCGACGGTACGCTTCAGGCCTATTCCGTTAAGGAGCTTCTCGAAGACACGAATGGGAAGGATGGGTGAGCCAAGTTTTGTAGCCAAAATTCCGGTGTTACAGGATTCTGTATAAACCAGATGAATAGTATGATGAAGGGGAGATGATGTCCGCGTTGACTCAATCGGGAGCATGGCAAGCACTTGGCGAACACCACCAGCATATGGCCGATATACATATGCGCGATTTGTTTGCGCAGGATGTGGATCGATTTACCCGTTACACACGCCGGTTCAACGATATTCTGGTCGATTTCTCCAAGAATATAATCACTGACGAAACACTTTCCCTGTTGATGCAGCTGGCCCGTGAACGTGACGTTCCCGGCTGGACCCGGCGCATGTTCGCTGGTGAAAAAATTAACAATACCGAGAATCGTGCCGTGTTGCATACGGCGTTGCGCAACCGCTCGAATCGTCCCGTGATGGTAGACGGCAAGGATGTAATGCCCGATGTAAACAGAGTGTTGGTCCAGATGCGGGAGTTTACGGAATCGGTGCGATCAGGAGAGTGGAAGGGAGGTACTGGCAAACCGATTACCGATGTCGTTAATATTGGCATCGGTGGCTCCGATCTGGGGCCAGTGATGGTCACCGAGGCGTTGACTCCGTTCGGGCGAGATAAGCTGCACATGCATTTTGTCTCCAATGTGGATGGTACGCATATGGTGGAAACCTTGCGCCACCTGCATCGTGAAACTACTCTTTTTGTCATTGTCTCCAAGACATTCACAACGCAGGAGACCATCACCAATGCGCGCACGGCGCGCGACTGGTTTTTAACACGGGGTGGCACCAAGACGGCTGTGGCCAAGCATTTTGTGGCTGTATCGACCAATACCAAAGCGGTGTCTGCCTTCGGAATTGATACCGACAATATGTTCGAATTCTGGGACTGGGTCGGTGGACGTTACTCGCTGTGGAGTTCGGTGGGGCTTTCCATTGCTCTGTATATCGGCATGGACAACTTTGAGGAACTGCTGGCCGGTGCACACGAGATGGATGAGCATTTCCAAACCGCACCATTGGAAGAGAATGTTCCAGTCATCCTTGGCATGCTCGGGGTGTGGTACAATAATTTTTTCGGTGCCGATTCACATGCGCTTTTACCTTATGATCAGTATATGCACCGTTTTCCAGCCTATTTTCAGCAAGGTGATATGGAGAGCAATGGCAAGCGGGTGACACGCGATGGTGATACCGTGGATTATTCCACCGGCCCGATCATCTGGGGTGAACCGGGAACCAATGGTCAGCACGCTTTCTACCAGTTGATTCATCAGGGAACCAAGCTGGTGCCGTGTGATTTCCTGGCACCAATCGAGACCAAAAATCCGGTCGGCAGGCATCATCCGATGTTACTGTCCAATTTTTTCGCCCAGACCGAGGCGCTGATGCGCGGCAAGACGGAGGATGAAGTGCGCGCCGAACTGGAGGCTGAAGGGATTTCTGGCGATGAACTGGAGGCATTGCTTCCGCATAAGGTATTTCCGGGTAATAAACCGACCAACTCGATCCTCTTTCAGAAGCTGACGCCGCGCACGCTTGGTAGTCTGATTGCCATGTACGAGCACAAGATTTTTGTCCAGAGCATCATCTGGGGTGTGAATGCCTATGACCAGTGGGGTGTGGAACTGGGCAAACAGCTGGCACGCAAGATTCTACCTGAACTGGATGACTATGATGAGGTTAGAAGCCATGATGGTTCAACGAACGGTCTCATTAATTATTACAAGGAACACAGGAAGGAGTAGGGAGAACACGCAAGCGGGGAAACCCTGCTCTTACGTATCATAAACCATAGCGCTAGACTGACTTACAGGTGGACATAATGATGCAAGGTGCCGGAAGAAACATGCAGACAGTATTTTTAGCGTGTGTTCAAGTCGCTGTGATAACGGGGCTAATATTGTCAGGAATGCCTCCCTGTGTGGCTGATGACACGGTGGCACCAGATGCTCCCCCTGGATCCACAAAAATCGAACCCGCACAAACCAATACGCCCACTCCCAAAGCAGTCAAACCTGTCGCAAAAACATTCAACATGGATATGCTGATCGAACGATTGAAGAAAACGAATGCCCTTGGCATGTTCACCAAATTGGCTTTGAGATCTGATGCGCTGGATATTATGGACATGGTAAAGGCCTATAATAAACATAGGGCCAAATATTCACTGAAAGAACTGCGTGCCCGATTTAATGGTCTGGTGTTGAAGGTGCTGGTTTTGCTGGATGATGACCCTGGGCTTTCCAGAGATATTAGCCTGGCGCAAGAGGATATCTGGAAAAGCTTACTGGAGGTGAAGGCATGAAAACGCTTATATTTGCTGCGATCGGAATCCTGGGGCTTGTGCTACCCTCGCCGGCGTTTGCTGTGCACAGTGCCGAGGATATCGCTATAACGATTATGTTGCGTGGTCAGCCTTGCGGTGGCATGACGGCTTCCGGTGGTATGAGAGTTTCCGACATTACGGAAACCCGGGATGATGTTGGCAACAGGACGATTACGGCAACCTGCCCGAATGGCCGGCGTTACCGGATTGATGTGAGTCATGATGGCCGGGTGGTGGTTACACCGATTAAGTAAGGTAACTCACAACAAATAATCCACCCACCACGGCTTGTTTTTTTGCCCGTCATCTGCGTTGTAAAAACCATTACATAGCTCTGCTATGCGCTGGTTTTCACGCCTTGACGACGAACGAAAATCCTGCGCGTTCTGGGTGGATTATTTGTTGCGAGTTACCTAACCCGGCCACTGCGCAGATTCAGTTCGTGTGCACGCGTCCAGATTGACTCTGTTGCCTGCCCGCTCTGCATGCGCCATTGCCAATTGCCATCGATGGTGCCCGGCGTATTAAACCGCGCCTCACGATCCAGCGACAGCAAATCCTGCATGGGGATGATGGCCAACCTTGCTTCTGATTCGATAGCTAGCCGGATGAGTGGCCACGGCATGTTGTCGTCGGATAAATCAGCGTAAGATGCGAGGCGTTCCTTTTCTTCCGTAGAGAGGGTTTTAAACCATCCCAATGTAGTATCATTATCATGCGTGCCGGTATAAATCGTACTATTCGGTCCGAAATTTCCAGGCAGATAAGGATTGTCGGACATGCCGTCAAAAGCGAATTGCAACACCTTCATGCCCGGCAGTCCAAAATGTTCCAGTAATGCAGTCACTTCCGGTGTAATAAGACCCAAATCCTCGGCCACCAGTGGCAAATGTCCCAATTCTGTGTTGACGGCTTCCAGCAAGGCTGTGCCGGGAGCTTTACGCCATTCGCCAAGTGTTCCGTCCTTGCTTTCCCCGGGGATGGCCCAGTAAGCCTCCAGTCCACGAAAATGGTCGATGCGCAGCAGATGCATGCGCGCCAACTGTGCCTGAATTCGTTTCACCCACCAGTCAAAATGATCCACCTTCATTTGTTCCCAGTGGTAGAGGGGATTACCCCATCGCTGGCCTGTTCTGGAAAAATAATCCGGCGGCACACCGGCTACCTCGGAACACAGGCCATTTTCATTGAGGGTAAACAAGGACTGATTGGCCCACACATCGGCGGAATCGTGTGCCGCATAGATGGGCAGGTCTCCAAATAGTAGAACATTGCGCGTTTCGGCATATCTTTTGAGTGCATTCCATTGCCGGAAAAACAGGTATTGCTCAAATACAACCTGATGGATCGCTCCTGTATGATGATGTCTTGCATCAGCCAGAGCTTCAGGGTTGCGCTGACGGATGGGCTTGGGCCATTGCCACCAGGGTTGTCCACGGTGGGCTTTTTTCAATGCCATAAACAGAGAAAAATCATCAAGCCAGGCAGTATTCTCCGCCTGAAAACGCCGTATTGATTCAGCCAAGCCGATATTTTCTTTTGTTTCGTTCCAGAATCCGATTGCGGCTTTTATTCTGGCTGTATTGGCACCGGGAGCGTTATGAATGGTATGCAGATCGGACGCATCAATCCATTCACGGGATGCGCATTCGCGTAAATCAATGAAATCGGGGTTGCCGGCAAATGAGGAGAGTGATTCGTAAGGGGAACCGTGGCCATGTGTGGGTCCTAGCGGCAGAAATTGCCAGACCGAAAAGCCGCCTTCACATAATGCATCCACAAACCAGCGGGCTTCCTCGCCCAACACCCCACAAGCCTGTGGTCCCGGTAATGAGGTGATGTGCAACAGCACCCCGGCACGCCGCCGGTCAATCCATGGCGTCATTCCGGATCAGGCACTCTTTAGTTGCCGCGGCGCATGGTACCGCCGCCTTCAGCCTCGCCACCACCCTCGGAAACCGGAGCATCGAGGCTTGCGGGGGCGGTTTTTCCAATCAGTTGATACAATTTACTCAGATGCCTGCGGTAGAGGTGGTCAAAATCACGAACGGTGGCTCCCGGATTGTAGTCGCCGAACCACCAGCACCAGTCGGAACCCTCGCAAATGCGTAACTGTTCTTCGGCGGCGGTAAGTTGTTCAGGTGTCAGTGTGTTACTTGCCTGAACCGTGTCAAAGGCCTGTTTGGCCTCAATCAATAATTCCCAGCCGCGTGTTTTGGCCGCATCACCAATCCATGTGGACAGATTGCCGTATACCCAGGAACCGGCAGTCACTTTCTCCAGTGTTGGTTGCTGGTGATGCTGCATCAGATAATCCGAGAATGTAGTTAATTCAAATTCATCATGTTCTGAAATAGCCTGATATAAGGCTGTCAGGAAAGGCAGGCCATTATTGGGAAAATGTTCCCATGCGTTTTCGCCGTCCATGATGATGGATACCACAGGTGCGGTTTCGCCCTGAGTGCGGTGGTGGATGCCGGCCAACTCATGTATGAAATTGGCTATAGCATCCGAATTATACCAGCTCTGATATTCGAAACCGATGAGGTCGGATAGATGGTCATCGCGGAAGAAGCATGCGATATGGCTATTTTTGCCAACGCGCCACGGATGGTAGAGGTCCTTCCCGCCCTGATGTTCGCGCAAATTGTATCCGAGAGAATGATGCAGAACACCCTCGCCGGTGGCGCACCAATCGAATCCCGACTTGCCCAGCAATTCAACGGTTTTCTGAGATACTGCCCCTTCGGCGGGCCAGCAGCCACGTGCCGGATGGCCGAAGGTCTCGGCATGCACGCGCTTGGCCCGGTCGATATGATCCTGCGCCCGCTTGGCACCGCCCGGATATTGCCGCTCGGGTATGATGGCATCCGGCACGGTTTCCAGCGCAGCTTTGAAATCGAGTTGAAGCGGAATAATCGGATGCGCGTAGGGGGAGGTCGAAATCTCAATTTTGCCGTCTTCGGCCAGCTTGCGATAGCGCACCGGAATATCGGCCAGCAGGCTGGCAATCAGTGTTATCAGGTCGCGTCTGTCCTGATAGCTGAAGTTGCTGGCCTTCTCGATCAGGCGACGGGCCACGAAATGCGTATTGCGCACGGTTTCACCCAACCATGCCAGATGATACCAGGTGACCAGATCGGCAAAATAATTATCCCCCAGATAATGCAAGACTTCATGATTGCGGCATTGTTCAGCCAAATGCCATAAACGGTTGTAGGCCGGATAGCGATGCATATTGCGCTCATGATTCAGCCGGAAACAGGTCTTCAGCAGCCAGTCACGTTCTTCCCGGGAAAAGTGTCCATCCTGATGTGCCAATGCTAAAAGTAGCGGATCAGGAAGTTCATCGTCATGCTCCAGCCAGGCATGGATACGGTTCGCATAGTCCTGAATCTGGGCAGTTAGCGAGGGAACAAAATTGACCACGGCGCGAGCCCCCGGCACCTGTTCCAGAATGGCTGCCATGTCGGTATAATCTTTCATGGCATGCAGATAGACCCATGGCAGAGCATAACGACCGGATTCCGCATCACGATAGAACGGTTGATGCATGTGCCAGCAAAAAACGACGGAAAGCTTGTGTGCAGCTTGTTTCTTCATGTTAATAATCCCTGAAGGCGTTGATACGGCTCCGCGTGGCTTGAATGGGAGGCCTTTTGATATTTCAAACCGCGTGTAGTTTTTGTCCAAGCATTTCCGGCGTGACCAGTACGATGCCCTTTTCACTAACATAGAAACGCTTGGCATCCTCGACCGGGTCTTCGCCAATCACCGTTTCTTCGGGAATACGCGCACCTTTATCGATCACACAGCGGCGAATACGGCACCCACGCCGGATTTCCACATCGGGTAATACAACGCTGTCTTCAACCTCCGAGAACGAATGAATTCGCACGTTGGAGAATAATACGGAGTGACGCACGGTAGTGCCGGTAATCAGGCAGCCCCCGGACAGCATGGTGTCCACGGCCATACCACGTCGGCCCTCATCGTCAAAAGCAAATTTGGCGGGAGGCAGTTGTTCCTGATAGGTCCAGATAGGCCAACTGTTGTCATACAGGTCCAGTTCCGGATTGATATTGGCCAGATCCACATTGGCTTCCCAGTAAGCATCAATGGTACCCACATCGCGCCAGTAGCCGGGCGCACCGGTGTTGGCATTCATGAAGCGGAATGAGAACACATTGGCATTCTCAATGGCGGAGGGGATGATGTCCTTGCCAAAATCATGACTGGATGTTTCGTCTTTGGCGTCTTCCATCAGATGGTTGCGCAAATACTCGGTGGAGAAGACATAGATACCCATGGAGGCCAGGGATTTTTCATCATCGCCGGGCATTGGCTTGGGGTTGTCGGGCTTCTCGGCGAATTCGATAATACGGCCTTCATCGTTAACGTCCATGACACCAAATGCCCCGGCCTCCTCGAGCGGTACCGGAATGCATCCGACGGTGATATCGGCACCGTTGGCTGCATGCGCCGCAACCATTTTACCATAATCCATCTTGTAAATATGGTCGCCGGCCAGCACCAGTACATATTCCGGATTGTAATGACGCATGATATCAAGATTCTGGTAAATCGCATCGGCAGTCCCGGCATACCAACCCTCGCCGGTACGCTGCTGGGCAGAAAGCACCTCGATAAATTCTCCGAACTGGCCGGACAGGAAGCCCCAGCCGCGTTGCAGATGACGTTGCAAAGAGTGCGATTTGTATTGGGTGACCACTGAAATGTGCCGGATGCCCGCATTGATACAATTGGACAAGGGAAAATCGATGATGCGGAACTTACCGCCAAAGGGAACGGCCGGTTTGGCACGCCAGTCGGTCAGCGCCTTGAGTCGTGAACCTCTGCCGCCGGCTAATACAATAGCCAGAGTTTCGCTGGTTAATTTGCTGATATGGCGTTGCATGGTGATTTTGGGCATGGTTATTCCCCTCTCGATTCGAGAATCGCGCAATGCTGAGTGGCTAAGTGGTATGCTAGCAAGATGGGCTTGGGATAACCACCCGTTGTTTTGCCGTGTTTGGGTGCTAGCCTGCATTTACTTTAATGAGGAGTAATGCGTGTCAGCTAATACTGTTGCAACCAGCTTTTTTGACGACCAGGAACCCGGAACCTCGGGTTTGCGCAAGAAGGTTCGGATATTTCAGCAGCCACATTATCTGGAAAATTTCGTACAGTCGGTATTTGACTCGATTGGCAATTTTTCCGGTCAAACACTGGTCGTGGGTGGCGATGGCCGTTTTTACAACAGGCATGCCATCCAGATCATCCTGAAAATGGCGGCAGCCAATGGTTTCGGCCGGGTTCTGGTCGGGCAGGGTGGTATTCTTTCTACACCGGCCGCATCCCATATCATTCGAAAACACAAGGCTTTCGGTGGCCTGATCCTTTCCGCCAGCCACAATCCGGCCGGTCCCGATGAGGATTTTGGCATCAAATACAATATCGATAACGGCGGGCCTGCGCCGGAGCAGGTTACCGAGGCGATTTTTGCCTGCTCCAAAGGAATCTCCGAATACAAAATACTTAAAACCGATGATGTACCGCTGGATAAAATTGTATCCACGCAGCTTGGAGGTATGCAGGTCGAGGTCATCGATCCGGTCACTGATTATGCCGCATTGATGCAATCGCTGTTTGATTTTGATGCGATTCGGGAGTTGCTGACCAGTGGGTTCACGATGGCCTTCGATGCCATGCATGCAGTGACTGGTCCTTATGCCATGCGCGTGATTGAGGAGATGCTTGGCGCACCTCGCGGCACGGTGAAAAACGGTGTGCCGAAAGAGGATTTTGGTGGCGGTCATCCTGATCCGAACCTCACATATGCGCATGAACTGGTGGATATTCTTTATGCTGACGATGCCCCGGATTTTGGTGCCGCATCCGACGGTGACGGTGATCGCAACATGATTCTTGGCCGTCGTTTCTTTGTGACACCAAGTGATTCGCTGGCGATTATGGCTGCCAATGCCGATTGTGCACCGGGCTATCAGGGAGGGCTTGCGGGCATTGCCCGCTCCATGCCTACCTCGGCGGCCGCAGACCGTGTGGCGGAAGCGATGGGTCTGGAATGCTATGAAACGCCAACAGGATGGAAGTTCTTCGGCAACCTGATGGATGCAGGCAAAGTGACGCTGTGCGGTGAGGAGTCATTTGGCACAGGTTCGAGCCATGTGCGCGAAAAGGACGGCCTTTGGGCGGTACTTTTCTGGTTGAATATCCTGGCTGTACACAAGACTTCAGTCGAGGATATTGTCCGGGAACACTGGCGGAAATTCGGTCGCAACTACTATTCGCGGCACGATTATGAAGGTGTAGATTCCGGGGCCGCGGCAGCCGTGTTACAGCAGGTGCGTGACCAGTTCCCTGAACTGCCCGGCCAAACGCTGGCCGGTCGCGTGGTGAAGCATTGCGATGATTTCGCCTATACCGATCCGGTGGACGGCAGCGTCAGCCGCAATCAGGGTGTGCGCGTGCTGTTTGAAGATGGTGCGCGCATCATATTCCGGCTTTCCGGCACCGGCACGAGTGGCGCGACCATTCGTATCTATCTTGAATCCTATGAGGCGGATGCGTCAAAGCACGATATGGATGCACAGGATGCGCTGGCTGGTATGATTGCCGCGGCCAACGAGATTTCGCGCCTGCATGAACTGACCGGGCGTGATTGCCCCACCGTTATTACCTGAACACAGGATGGACCATGAGCAATAAAGAACAGATGTACAGTATTCTTGAAGCGAGAAGTCACGACCCTTTTGAATACCTTGGAAGGCATAAAGCCGAAAAGGGCGGAGTGGTAATTCGTGCCCTTTTCCCGCGCGCCAAAAAAGCATGGGTGTTGCCACAGGAAGGGAGAGCCGTACCGATGAAGCGCATCCATCAGGACGGTATGTTTGAGGCGAACCTTCCAAAAATGGGCTTTGAGGATGCTTATCGTCTGCGGCTGGAGAATTCTGAAGGCCATCAATGGGAGATTGACGATCCGTATCATTTCCCACCGATTTTGGGTGACATGGACTTACATTTGATTGGCGAGGGACATCATTTTGAGAAGTACCGCTTGCTTGGCGCGCATGTACGAGAGCATGAAGGCGTTTCCGGCGTGTCCTTCGCTGTTTGGGCGCCCAATGCCAGCCGCGTGTCAGTGGTCGGTAATTTCAATCACTGGGATGGGCGTGAGCATCCGATGCGTGTGCGCGGGGCTTCCGGCGTCTGGGAACTGTTTGTGCCGGGTTTATGCGAGGGTGAGTTGTACAAGTTCGAGATTCGCACCCAGTCAGGTGACATCCTGCTCAAGGTGGATCCGTATGCGCAGCAGATGGAGGTACGCCCGGCTACCGCCTGCGTCGTGCATAATCCTAAACAGTATCAGTGGTCCGATACCGAGTGGATGGATGCGCGACGGGCCTATGGCCCGCCGATGGACAAGCCTGTCAATATTTACGAGGTGCATTTGGGTTCATGGCGCAAGGCCAATGGACATTATCTGAATTATCGCGATCTGGCGCATCAACTGGTCGAATATTGTGGATGGATGGGATTCACCCACATTGAGTTGATGCCGATTACCGAGCATCCGTTTGACGGCTCATGGGGTTATCAGACAGTGGGTTATTTCGCACCGACCAGCCGTTTCGGTACGCCCGATGATTTCCGCTACTTCGTGGATCATTGCCATACGCACGGCCTTGGCGTGTTCCTTGACTGGGTGCCGGCACATTTTCCCAAGGATTCGCACGGCCTTGCGCGCTTCGATGGCACGCCGCTTTATGAGCATGCGGATCCTCGTCTGGGCGAGCACAAGGACTGGGGTACCTACATCTTCAACTTCGGGCGCAATGAAGTGCGTAATTTCCTCATTGCTTCCGCGCTGTTCTGGCTTGATAAATATCATATTGATGGCCTGCGCGTCGATGCCGTGGCCTCCATGCTGTATCTGGATTATTCGCGTAATGAGGGTGAGTGGATACCGAACCGGTACGGTGGCCGCGAGAATCTCGAGGCC
Source organism: Zetaproteobacteria bacterium (assembly GCA_036985955.1). GTDB lineage: Bacteria > Pseudomonadota > Zetaproteobacteria > Mariprofundales > Mariprofundaceae > JAUZQZ01. The sequence continues at coordinate 26,503 of BTQQ01000003.1, forward strand.
ATTGAGTTTCTCAAGCAGTTCAACCATCTGGTGCATGAGCGATTTCCCGGTGCGGTAACGATGGCTGAGGAATCCACCTCATTCTCGATGGTCAGCCGCCCGACGTATCTGGGTGGTCTCGGCTTTACGATGAAATGGAATATGGGCTGGATGAATGACACGCTTGCTTATATGGAAGAGGATCCGGTGCACCGCAGTTACCACCACGGCGAAGTGACCTTCTCCCAGATTTACGCCTACACCGAGAACTTTATCCTGCCGTTTTCGCATGACGAGGTGGTGCATGGCAAGGGCAGCATGCCGCAGAAGATGCCGGGCGACGACTGGCAGAAGTTCGCCAACCTGCGCGCTCTGTACGGCTACATGTACACCCATCCGGGCAAGACGCTGATGTTCATGGGCCTGGAATTCGGCCAGTGGAGCGAATGGAATGATGCCGTCAGTATGGACTGGGATCAGGCCAATTTCATGCCGCACCGCGGCCTGCAACTGCTGGTGCGTGATCTGAATCATCTGTCGCGGGAGGTTCCGGCATTGCATGAGGTGGATTTCGAATCACACGGCTTCCAGTGGATTGATTGCAATGACGCCTCGCAGTCTACGCTTAGCTATATTCGGCGCGATAAAAACGGCGGGGCAGTCTGCGTGATTCTGAATCTGACACCGGTGCCACGCTATGACTACCGTTTGGGTGTGCCTGAAAGCGGCTTCTATAAGGAAATCATGAATACCGATGCGGAAATCTACGGGGGATCAAATATGGGTAACGGCGGTGGTGTGTCCTCTGAGGATGTGGCCTGGATGGGGCAGCCGCATTCGGTGCGTATCACGCTGCCACCATTATCCTGTCTGGTGCTGCGCCGCGAGGAATAACCGGATTCCGGCGGGTTGCCTTGTTTTCAAGGCATAGTCTGCCAATGCCAGTTTGAGACTATTTCCGAGGTTAATCCGTAATCCGTTGGTTTTGCCAATGCCGGGTATTGGCGTTACGGTTGTACATTGTGTACTGATAAGTGGGAGAAGTCGTGATTCCTGACAGATTTAAGTGTTGTTTATTAATGCTACTTTTCCTTGCCGGTTGTGCTTCCACGCCGATCAGCCGGTATGAGGATATCGCCAGAAACTTCAAGGTGCCGGAAGGCCATGCGCTGCTGTATTTGTATCGTGAAGGACTGGGGGGCATAGCGGGCCATAATCAGGTAATTATTGACGCCAAAAGAACACTTGAAGTGGCCCATGATGGTTATTATGTCATCGAGTTATCACCGGGGACTCATATCATTGAGCATGCATGGGTTGTGCTCGGCGTCAGGTTGGGCATGCAACACACCCGGCGTATGAAGATGGAAGCGGGAAAGTGGTACTGGCTCAATTTCTGGAGCCTTGACACATTCGGCCGGAATACCGAGGCATTCAGTCAGGCTGTCAGTGATATTAATTCACTCGATTTTATTGATTATTACGATATGAGCGAGCCTCATGAATCGGTGGCAAAGCTGCGCGAAACTGAAGCAAAATTGCATGCAGCAGAAGCGAAGCTGCGTAAAACCGCTCGCAGGTCCAGAACGGTTAAAACCAGGCAACACAGGGCACCGAAACAGAGTAAAGTTATTCCGGTTCGTTCACAGGTTTCCACCCCCGTACGTAACAACGCGCCTGCCGTAGCGAGGGACGAGGAAGCTACATTTCAACACACTATAACATTGGCAAAACGAGGTGATATCGAGGCTCAATACCTTGTCGGGCAGATGTACCATAAGGGCCTGGGCATTCAGAAGAACGATAATAATGCCGCCAAATGGTACCGCCTGGCGGCTGAACAGGGAAATATCCAGGCACAGATGCGTTTGGGATTCATGTACAGGAACGGTGATGGCGTTCGGCAAGACAATGTTGAAGCCATCAAATGGTATCGCCTGGCGGCTGAGCAGGGATATCCCAAGGCCCGGTTTTATCTGGGATTAATGTACGAGTCCGGCATTGGTATTCGGCGTGACCATGCCGAGGCCATGAAATTATACCGCAAGTCCGCCGGGCAAGGCTTTGCTACAGCCCAACTCTATCTTGGCGCTATATATAGCCATGGTGCAGGTGTCGGGAAAGATGAGGCTGAAGCCGTAAAATGGTACCGCAAAGCCGCCGACCAGAATATCGCCTCGGCTCAATTCAATCTGGGCACGATGTATGCGGAAGGGAGAGGTGTGCAACAAAGCGCTGCTGCTGCCACAGACTGGTTTTACAAAGCGGGATTGGGTTATCTCAAAGAAGGCGAAAAAGATGATGCGCTTCGTAGTGCTGAACGTATAAAAATGCTGCAACAGCGGGGGGCCTTACCGAATGCGTTTCTGGGTGATAAATTAATGGAGGCAATTTACAGCGGCAGGACTCAGTGATTACGATGTTCCTTGTGGCTTGGAATGTAAATTTTGAATGACCGGAAACGGCCTATTCTGTTGAAAAACTCTGGAACCTACGACCATAAAATATGACGGCCTCACTAGATCCACCACAATCGATTTTTCTGTCCTGGAGAAGGGCAAAAGCACCCCTGAAAACACTCCATTTTCAGTTCAAAAAGAGTTTTTCAACAGAATAGGCCAACTAAGGACATTCACAAAGAGGAGAATCAATGTTCAGTTCCTGTGTTTTTCTGAATGTCATAAAGGATAGACATGACCCCCATAGGGTACAAATTTATTTTCTGATTCGCTAGATTCACATGCATCAACTTGATATTGAGCGACAACTTTTGCCTTAATTTTAGTTGATGAGTTCCTTGGATTATATTGAACTTGAACAATCTTTTTACCTTGGGTTTTTAAATAATTTTCTACACCCTGATTATGAGGTTTTTTCCCCCAGTCTTCGCCAATAACAAAAATATCAGCCTTAACTTCCTTACAAACAGCGATATAATCCAGTTCATGGTACGGAAGTACAATATCCACACAACGTAGAGCTTGGAGCATTCTTATACGTTGCTCAAGAGGAATGGCTGGAACATTAGGCTTGTACAATTTAACAACTTCGTCAGAAGCAACACCAACAGCAACAGTACTGCCTAAGCTGGCGCAGTATTCCAATAAGGCAAGATGACCAACATGCAATAAATCAAATGTGCCTACTGTATAAACAACCATTCTTCTATAATCCTTTGATAGTAATAACTTCGCAGCTAGGATAGCACACTTCAAATGAATAAAATCAATATGCTACAAGAGGCAAGAATGCCGCCAGAATCTCAACAGCCAACCATACTCTCTTATGTAAAGGATATTCCCAACCTTTGTTCCTTGGCAGGTTTGGCTTGTACAATACTTGCAATTTATTTTTGTATTAAAGGTGTTTATGCCGCTGCCATGATTGGCATGATTTGGGCTGTTTCTTTTGATTGGGCAGATGGGCTTGTTGCACGAAGAATGAAGGGGCGCACAGGCGATGATAGCAAGTTTGGTGGGCAACTTGATGTATTAATCGATATTGTAAGCTATGGTGTTACGCCTGCTATTCTTCTTTTAAGCTATGGGGAATTTTCCCCTATATTTCTGATAGGTGCATTTCTTATGGTTGCGACCAGTGCGATACGATTGAGTTACTTTAGTACATTTGGTCTTGCTGGCGGAACAAAATACACTGGCTTAGCGCTTGATAACAACAACATATTACTTGTTTTTATTGTTTTATTTTCGAGTCTTTTTGATAAGGGTACTTTTGCTATTATTCTCTATGTCTGTTGCATGATTATCATAGCCTTAAATGTATCACAAATTAAAACACCAAAACTTTCAGGAAATCCAATTAATGTTGTTATTCTAGCAGTCTATACACTTGGAATATCCGCTATATATGGCTGGCAACTTTTGTAGACTTAGAAAAACAGGGTCTTCTTTTATGACATTCGAAAAAATACGGGAACTAAACATTGATTCTCCTCTTTGTGAATGTCCTTAGTTGGCCGCAAACGGATATTTGAGATTACCAAAACTATTTGTCATTTAGTCCATAGCAGAGGATAAAGCCGATCCGGAACACACGGAGAGCTTATAGTTCTTCCGGATCAAACGAATCCACAACAA
>BTQQ01000004.1:0-27301 GCA_036985955.1 Zetaproteobacteria bacterium
CCAGCCATCAGGACTTTCCCACTGTCCATTGTGGACAAAATACAGGCTAGTTCCTTTGCAAACTTTGCGTCCTTCGCAGTAAAATTTCCGTGGAACAACGAAGGTCTATCAAAGAAAAAGGGCGGAGATCACTCCCCGCCCCTCGGCAACATTATATTCGAATGAATTTAGAACTGGGCACGTTGCGGTGCAATCGGATTGCCCGCTGTTCCCGGCTTGGCCGAAGTCAGGAATGCAGCGGCATTACGGATATCCTCATCCGTCATATGCTTTGCCACATTGCGCATCATACCCCTGGGATCATTGAAGCGAGCTGATTCCTCTTTGGAACCGGTCGCTCCCTCACGCCATGCCTCCAGTTGAGTGACAAGATATTTATAACGCTGCCCGCCAATGGCCGGGAAGATGCGCCCTGCGCTGCGGCCATGGAAAGAATGGCAACTTTTGCATGCCGGAACCCCATGGTCGGGCAAACCATATTCCACAATCGCACGGCCCTTGTACGCCTCACCCACTTCCTCGCCGTCTGCCTTCAATGCCCTCAGGTCGGAACCGAGAAACGGCGTCTTTAGCGAATGCACATAAGCAGCAACGTCACGGCGTTCCGCCGGTGTTAACGCCTTGGCAATATCATTCATGGCATTCAGTGTGTTATCAAACCGCTTGTCTGCCGAAAAATCCGTCAACTGCTTCAGAATGTAGGTGTAAACCTGATAGGACAGTCGCGGAGTACCCAAGTCATCCTTGCCCGTGCCTGCATCGCCATGACATGAAGCGCACGCCGGCACATCATCGCCCTTACCGTTCAGGAAAATTTTTCGTCCATTATTGAGATCACCCATATGTTCTTCCGCTGATGCAGACACCACCGTACACATCAACAGGAATACAGCGGCACTAGCCACACTTAAAAATCGACGCATAATCAAACCCCTCCAGTCATTTTCTTTTAATAGCATATAGAAATTGGGTATTTCCTGCCCAATTTGTTCAGGAACGCCTATTTCTTGGCGCAGGACCGCTTGTAGTTAATGAACATAATGGCATATATAAACACGACAATGCCAAGATACATCATCCATACAGTATGGTTCTGGAAATTCGCTGATTCTTCAAGAAATTTTGATACCACAACACACCTCCCTAGTCAAAACAGGGAGCAACTATACGCTCTGATAAATACAAAAAGCAAGTTGTTTTTCTGATTTATGCCTTGATATAGATCAAGTTTATGTGGGTTGTTCGTCGATTTACTCTCCACATTGACCTGTGTGTGAACTCCTCACGGCTTTATCATTATTGAGACTTCTACCCCGATTATTCATAATTCTACTGCGCATTCATCTATTCCTTATCCTTGCCTGCACAAAGAAAAACTGGAGCCTCATGCGTAGTCATATTGATGAAATAAATATCCCTACTGAATAATCAGCAATACCCCAGTGGTAAACACCATGAGTCTGGCAATCATAATACCGCGCCCCTGGAGTTTGTGTTCCTGACGAATATCCTTGTCGCCAGCCCATAACTTCCTGCCCGCCTGAATCTGAACCACATAAAGCGTATAAAGTACAATAATCAGCATAAAGTGCATCCATATCGAGAATGAAAAAATCTGTTCCTTTTCTATGAGCCGCTTATACCAGTCATTCGCCAGGTATAAGTAAATCGGGAACGTAATATCAAATACCATCACCAGCGTCATGGTCGTAATGTGCAGCAAACGGACGCGTGCAAACCGGTAGGCAGCCCCCATCACAACAAAGCTGATGAGAACAGCCAGTATCGTTCCCTTCATGGCGGCGGATATTAACCACAGCCTGCGGGAATACCAAACTCTTATTGCAGCTTTCGTTGCCGCCGCTAGCCTGCCACCCCATGCCTCATCATAAACACCCCATGCCTCATCATAAACACCGCTATCTGGTTAAATTCCTGATCATGTCCGTGTTTTCTTTCTTCGTTGGCACCGTGCATGGACTACTGCAGGTGATTCCCGCCGTGCGCGCATGGCTGGATTCCATTGGCAGCCCCTATGGCGGTCCCGGCCACATGATTGACCCGCTTGCCCATGCCCACATCAATCTGGTCGGCGGTGTCACCATCCTCGGTATGGCCGTGACCTACTACATGTTGCCCAACATCACCGGCAAACCTATCCATTCACATCGCATGGCTGAACATTCCTTCTGGTGGACCACCATCGGCGTCAGTTCCTTTTACACATCACTGATGATTTTTGGTGTCATTGAAGGACATTTATGGCTCACCGATCCCGAAGCTATCCCCGCCGTTCATCGTTTCTACGGTCCTGTCATTTCCGTTACCGCATCAGTACTCGCTGTTGGCTTCTGGGCTTATCTGGTCAATGTATTGTTTACATTAAAGGATATCTACAAACACAAATGACCCGGCTTGACTGCGGCTGCCCGGAGACCTTCCCGGACTGGGATGGACAGGATATCAATCTGGGTGCATGGCTGGTACACGAAATCGGTGCACCCATGTTTATTCATATGCCCATTGGTTTTGAAGCCTATCTGTATAAACAGCACAAGGATATCGAGCAGTTGGGTCTTCACCCGCGATGGCCGGGATTCGTGCTGGCCCGGTCCGCCATGTTCCGGGGCGCAATTCTTTGCCCGTTGCAAGAGGAGCGGTCCCCGGCCCGCAATGTGCGGCGGCTGCCGAACCCGTTTCATCTACGGGCCTGTATGATTCATGGCGACGTAGGTAATATTCGTAACGAGGTCAGCCGCATACAGAGCGAACTGTTGGACGAGGGGCGCATGCCCAGAGAACTGTTTCTCGCTTATCTGACCTGCCCCGCGTGCAAAGACGAACGGGGCGGGAACAAAGTGTTAATCCTGCGTCACTGGGAAGAATCGGAAAAGCTCAAGAAACGTCTGAAACGTTAATCCCCTGCGTTCTGACCGCGGATAGAAAACCATGCCACAATATCCCGCCGGTCTCGCGCCGGCAACGCTGGCATGCGCATACGGGTGTTGGGCTTGATGCGCCGGGGGCCTGAAAGCCACTGGTTCAGGGCAACAGCATCCCAGCGCGCGAACGGCACGCCGGAGATCCGCGGCGCGCGATTAAAAATACCGAGCAATCCCGGACCAACCTTCTTCAGACGCTTGTCCAGATAATGGCAGGGGCCACATCGCACCTCGGCCACTATCTTGCCGCGCACCGGATTTCCCGGCCTGTCAGAAACCGGCGCGGCCACCGCCACCGCTCCCCACGTCAGCCATAATGCGACAGCATATCGCAGCAATGCAATCATGGTGTTGCTACCCGATATTCCGGCGGTGAAAAATCGAAATACAACTGGCCCTCTCGCCACTTACCGGCCTCCTCTTTGATATACACATGCAAAACAGCATGTGCCGGATCACGCACGGGAAGCGCCCTGCGATATACACCCACGCCGCCATCCGGCATGGCCTGAATCCAGTCTGAATGAGGCATGCGAATCTTCACCAGCATATTTTCTCTGGGACGCAAACCGCGTGTATCACTGATAATCACCAGAAACTCGTTCATTCCGGCACGCAACACGCCGGGCCGGGTCTCGATACGCACATGCCAGTCGTTCCACACCTGTTCCGGCGGAACATAACCCTCGGGCTCAGCACTACAATTTGCCAGTATAAATAGCGTGATCAGCAAAGTCCGTTTCATGGTTTTTCTCTGGCATATTTCTTCAGATAGGCCAGCAAAACCTGCATGTTCCGGTCCGCAATCGCACCCAAACCGCGTTGCACACGGTACATCTGCATCCGCCGGACCACACGCACCCATTCAGGCGCTGTATGCACATCCGGTTTGGGCGATGCATGGCAGGATGAACACTGCTCATTCAATGCCGCGTATCCCGATGATTGCATATCAGGAAACAATGGCTGCTGCTGCGCCGTTTGTGTTTGTGAAGTACAGGCGGCCAGAAACAGACAGGCTGCCAATGCATATTCAGGGGTCTTTATCGCTATCATTATGCCTTTTCGACGGATCACAGTCCTCGTCCCCGGATGAATCGGGATTAAATAAATTCACCATGAAATAGATGAAGGTTCCCGCAACAACAAAATACACCAGCGCAATCAATTGCCCCCAGCCAATCCACTGCCGCGGATGTCCCGGCCTGTCCCCCCAGAACGGCAGGCTCAGACCGAATGCCGCCAGCAGTACAATCGCAATCACAACAAAAAACCATACAGGAACCCGCTTGCGCGAGGCTGACATCTTTTCCACCAGTTCCCAGTCATCCAACCCCCGGCGGTTGCGGCGGTCCTCATCGCTGGCATAACCGTGGTGGTCCCCGGCTGCCTTGCCCCAATCCGTATGCGTTGGCGTACGTCCGGCTTTCCAGCGATCCTCTTCTTCCCGTTTGTCCTGATGTTCACTCATCCCTTCACTCCCGGTGCAAAGTGGCGTATTTTAAAGGAGCCCTTCCACCCTTCATCCGAATAGGCGCGCACCACAACATTGTACAGGCCATGCGGCAGATCCTCACTGATATGCAAAACGACATTCTGGCGCCCCGTTGAATTAAAATGCAGCGTATTCGCGTCCAGATGCCACGAATCTCCGGGTAGTCCCTCAATCCGGATATCGAAATTAACCGGATGATACAACTTGTTGGCCAGATTGACCTGGTAATCCAGCAACAGACCATCCGCCCGCGTTTCCGCGCGGAAAGCACTCAGGTGATACGGTTGGTAACTGGATAAGCCGTAAGCGAACATCACTCCGCCCAGCACCGCCACGGGGAGAGCCGCCCGGACCCTTGAGAGAAACGAACCGACATTGCCGCGCCCGCGTTCGCCTGTTTCATCACCAAAGGCAAAGCTGAGTAAACCCGGCGTGTTCCATTTGCGGCTTTTGGCATGCAGTTCATCACAGGCATCAATGCATTCGCCACAATTGATGCAGCTATCGAACACCTCGGTCTTGCATGGATCAATATCCAGATAACAGGCATCCGCGCAGTAATGGCATGTGGCGCAGTGGTCCGAACGAGATCTGTCGTAGGCTACATGCAGGGTGTCCTTCGTTTTGAAAGAATGCTGCCACATGCGGTAAATGCACATATAACGGCACATCATGTGCCGGATCACGGCGATATCGAGAAACAGAATGACCACGAACACAAAATATATCCATAGCACGGACCCGGCATGCGCGGAACGCATGGTCACCACCTGCCAGAGTTGTTCGGGTGGAAAGAAATACAACAACGGAATCACGGCGTAAAACATCGCCGCCATCACAAAACTCATCACCAGCAGAATGCGGTTGCGCCACGAATCGCGCTGCACCGCCACCTGCATGGTTTCACCGCTCAGATCCATCATATCGGCGTTGCGCCCCAGGAGACGCCGCGTCAATGCATTGGCCCATTCGGAAACCGAACCCTGCGGACACACCCAGCCACAAAATACAGCGCCAGACAGCGAATAGCTCATGACCAGCAGACTGGCCGCCATAATCCAGAAGCCAAAGACGATAAAAAAATCGGAAAACCAGATTTGTTTGTCCAGCACAACAAATGCGCCATCGGCGACATTGATATGGAACAGGCCGCTGACCGGAATCAGGACCAGCAGGGCCAGCGTGGCATATTGAGTCATTCGACGCCAATGGTGAATGTGACTCATTCGGCCTGTTGCTCCGGCGGGCATGGCTGAGGATGCTTCGTTTATACTCATGGTTTAGGGCTTACCGTATCACTCGCATCAGGCAACGTCATCCCGCGCATTTCAGCATCCAGCGGGGACAGTTTCAGAATACGCTGCCGAAGATTCCCGGCCAGATTGTGATTGCCTTGTTTCATGACTAGCCTCAGCAACGATTTGAGCGCCCCGATATGATCCGGACGGATGGCCAGAATAGTCTTCAAAGCCTTCGTTTTATCATACCCGTAAGTTCCGGCATCGGCCAACGTGGCATACATACGGTCAGCCAGCGCAAAACCGGCCCAGCGATCCCGCGGATTGGCTTGATAGGCCAGACGCGCCAATTGTTGCGCCTGTCCTTCGCGTCCGTTCAGAGAAGCCAGTTCGAGTTGTATATTCAGGCTGGTTGCGGCATAAGCACGCATGAACAATTCTCTGTCGGAGCTACCTATATGCAATTGTTTCATCGCCACTTTTGGCGCAACCCGCTGGTGCAACAACCATCTCAGGGAACTGGTCATGCGAATATCCCCACCGTAGCGGGCTCTGGGCAGCGAAAATTCAATGACCGGCGACCATTCATCCTGCGGTGGCGCATTCGTTTCGGGAATCGGTCCCCAATAGCGGCCCAGCCATGTCCACATCCCTTCATTCCCGGTTGCCTCACCCTTTCCGTCCGCATCCAGCCGCATCATATTGGCGCGCACGGACGCCGCGGAAATCGAGCCGTCCCTGACGCCGACAAGCGCCAGACGGAATCCATCGACAAACATCCCCCCATGGGGAAATATCTTTCTGAAACTGGCCAAAACGGACTGCAGTGAAAGGGCGTCAAACTGATTAAGCGCCAGCCACTGCACATATATGCCACCAGCGTCCAGCCGCTTCCTGCCGCGCTCAAATTGCTGTACGGAAAGCAGCGCGCTGCGGCCCACCATATCCGGATGGAATAAATCTCCGAGAATGATGTCGTAATGCTTCGGCGTAACGCGCAAAAAGCGGCGTGCATCATCCCGAACAACCTTCATATATTGCATGATCCCGCCATTCACCCTGTCAAACCGGGTTTCCGCCGCTGCAATAGCACCGGCGGAAAGCTCCACCGCCGTTCGATCCAGTGCGGGAAAAACAAGGCTGGCCGAAGCCGTAATCCCGGTCCCCAACCCCAGAAACAGGATGGATTGCGGCTGCGGATACAACAACAATGGCAATCTGGCCTGATTCTTCTGCACGGCGATGGCCGTCGGATCGGTGGAGGCATCCATACGATGCAAGTCGGAGAGCAACAATCGCTGCCCGCTCGGCAACTCAACCACATGCGTAATCGACACCGCATCTTCAAATGCCATGATATTTCTGCCACCAGCCAATTCCCGCGGTAGCAGCACACTGGCCTCCGGCAAAAGGTGAACAGGCCATAGCGCCAGAAACACCAGCGGCAATGCGAGCCACAAGCTGCGCTTCTTCACCCAAACCATGCCACACAAAAACAGGATCACCACGGCCACGCATAATGTGCCCGCCGTCCCCAATGCCGGCAACAGTACAAAGCCAGCCAGCATGGCACCAAGCGCAGCGCCGGCGCTGTTCGCACCATATAGCCATGCTCCGGATACATGCGTATCGCCGGACTGATGGCTAAGAATAGGCAACCATGCGCCCAGAAGCAGGGTTACCGGAAGCGTGCAAACCATGATGGCCGCACCTTGTTTGATCATCGCACCAAATAACGATGCGGCATGGATAGATTCCACCCATTTGGCCAACAGCGGAAGCTCATACAAACTCAATAGCGCAAACACAGCCGTCAGCACTGGCATCCACATCAGATAGCGCTCCGGGTCAGCGCGGCGCGCCCAGAGACTGCCGATGGCAATGCCGGCCAGAAACACTGCCAGAATCACCGCCAATACATACTCGGTACGCAGCATCAACATGCCGTAAAGCCGGGTCCAGGCCACTTCCAATGTTAGTGAAGCCGCGCCAATCCCGGCATAAGCAAATAATTTCAGCATATCCGGCCGCAGGCTGGGCTTTACCCGGGTCTGCTGCGTTTCATCCTCGCCCACATGGGGCTGTTGTGTTTCATCTTTATCCGCCTGGGTTTGTTGTGCTTCATTCCTGTCCGGATATTTGGAAAGAAACCATGCGCCAACACACACCATCGCACTGATACCCGCAACCATACGAACCGATAACGACCATCCCAAAGTTGGCAGCATCACGAGCGGCAACAATGCGCCCAACACACCTCCCATGGTGTTCATGCCATACACCATACCCAGCGAACATCGTTCCGCCGCCGCTTTCAGCACCAATGGAAACCCGGCACCCATGCCAAAGGCCGGAATACATACAAGCACGAAGGACGTCACCCCCTGCATACCGAACCAACCGGCCAGCCCGGATGCCGCATTGCCGCCCAACAGGCTCTCCACGCCATGCACCGCTACAGGCAACGCCAACGCATACACTGCAATACACCCTTCAATCATGGCAAACCATCGCAATGCGGCACTTGCCGAACAACGCAATTTCACACCCAGAAGACTGCCGCAACCAAGCCCCGCCATAAATGCGGATACCGTCACCACGACACCAAAAATGCTGACGCCAAACAACAGGGAGAGCATGCGTGTCCACAGCACTTCATAGGCCAGCGCCGCCATGCCCGAAAGGACATAGATGAAAATAAGCATATTGCGGAATGATTTCGGTTGCATCAGAGGTATCTCAACCAGAATATCTCATCATGATTCACCGCAAAAGATGTAAAGGAAAATCCGCACCAGACCTCCACCTGTCCATTTATCGCCTGAACAAGGCGGTTGCAAAACACATGAGCGGGCTTTTTAAATGCCCGTCATTTAAAGGGATAGAACCAGACAATCGCGACAATGGCATGGGCAATGGCCAACGTCACACTCAAGCCGGCAAACAGCATGTGTGGTACAAACAAATCTTTGCCGAATACGCCCATGGCCAATCCCAGCCCGCCGGTGGTCAAAATCAGTATCAACAGGCTAATTCCCATCAGAAAAAGAACCTCATGCCTGCGTTTGTCGGGGATGGAAAGCACACCGCCTTCCTCCTGATTGCCAAAGCCCTGCAATATCTGCATGGATGATCCGGGAGCCGGTTCCTCAGCCCATGATGCAGATGGAATGACACACAACTCTATCGCGCAAACCAGCAATAGTGTTAATAACCAGCGCACTGGACTATTCCTGCTCTGTATCTTCTTTGGATTTTTTTACCGCATTCCACCAATAAAGAACAGCCATCAAAATCATCGGTGTGAATACCAGAAAAAACAGAAATACAAAAATGACCCATACTGAATCGATACTGACATGCAGATAACGATAGCTGTCGATGGCAAAAGCCGGAGCGGGCAACAATATCAGCAATGTCATGCTGCAAAGCAAACATACTTTTTTCAGAACTACATGCAATATTCCGCGTACATCCATCATTTCTGTTTTCCTGCCTTTGAGTCCAAATCTGCTACGCAGCGAAAACCAATAAAATCGGAGGCCTTATTCGGAGACTCATAGTTGCGATGATACGTCGTTGTCGAAAAAGGATCACTGTTCCATGAACCACCACGCAACACTTTATATCTTAATTCATCATTGATGACCAGATCCACCACCTTTTTGGATCGATCCTCCGCCGACAGCACCTTGGGCACCTTAACCTTGAATAAATCCGCCGCTGCATGAGAACCTGCATAGGGGCCAAAATCATTGGCTGTCCATTCGTAAACATTCCCTGCCATATCCATGGCACCATATGGACTGGCACCCTGTGGGTGCCCGGTTACACGGCTGGCGTGTCCGATATTATAATAGGTGTTCAGACGCGCTGCATCCATGTCGTTGCCCCAGGGCCATCTTCTACCATCCACTCCGCGTGCGGCTTTTTCCCATTCAGTCTCCGTGGGCAACCGCTTACCAGCCCATACGCAATACGACCTGGCGTCATACCATGAAACCAGCGTCACAGGATTGAGGACTTCCCCCTGAGGAATGCGCCCTTCAGGCCATGCTGATGGAGGGCGATGGCCGCTTTGGGCAACAAAGCGGGCGTATTGGGCGTGGGTCACCGGATATTTATCCATGCGGTAAGCAGCAGTGATGACCTGATGGGCGGGTTTGTCCTGATCATCAGCACGGAAAATATCCGTTCCCATCTGGAAGGGACCAGCGGGGATCGTCACCATCGCTGAAACCTCATGCCATTGTTTCGCATTGAGCAAGGCTTGTGACTCTTCTGGCGTATAGGTGGAAATATCCGTGTCATATTCGTTCTTGCTGTGTATGTTCAAATCTTCACCAGCAGCGCGGATATGTTTCTTCACATCCACCACATCGTATCCGGCCTTGTCGCGCATCTGCACCAGACGCTCTGAACCCAAAGACATCACATGCAGGGACCCGAAAACCATCACGGCCACAACGCAAGTAATCCCCACAGCCGCCAGATAACGTTTACGCGAAGCTTTTTGCCGGGAAGTTAATGGCTGGCGGGTGTGGCTGAATTTATGCGCCATGTCCATTTGATTCATGCTTCGTTTCCGCCTGCTGCATTTCCTTCATCTTTTTCCGCCGCTTGACGACAGCTCTCTGGATGTGAAATTCGCCGAGGAAGGCGCCCAAGGCACAGAATTCCATGGTCAGGATGACATATAATCCCCAAAAGCCGATTGGATTAAGCGAAGCGCCATGCGGAACGCCAAGGCTGTACACGGTCTCAAAATAACTAATGGTATGCACGATCAAGGGTGGAAAATGCGCCACCATCTTGCCACCCATGCCGTAAACCCAGGCAATCACCCAGCCCGTTACAAAAGGAACAAGAAAAATATTGGCAATCCAGGCGAGACTGAAGGTCGAAAGCCCCCAGAACAGCTCCACGCGCACACCGAGCAGGCGTCCGCCAAAATGAATCATGGCGCAACCGATACCCAACGCAACGATAATACGAACCCATTTCTGACTCATAAATTCTTTCCATCCTCCTGGCCTGCATGATTCACAAATACTGCCGCGCCCTTGCTTGTTCCTTTGCCCGCAACGAATCCTTGCTCAATCGTCCATAGGATCGGCTATGTTCTTTTTTACAAACATCCATTGCGAACAAAAGCCCAGCGCAATCATCACGGCGATTTATGAATCATGCAGGCTAGTTTTTCCTGCCGTTATTCTGATGCACCTTATCTTCGTCTTGAAAAGGTTTCCCCGTTAGTTTCTCATGCTCATCTTTTCTGGTTTCTTCCAGATACCAGTCCTTCACCTTCAGGCTGGCCAGGTATTTGGCCAGCATTCGCCTTCTGGCCTCCGGCAGATAGGCATAGGATGGCATGCGGTATTTCTTCTTCAGGCGTGAGGGAAGAATGCCCTGGGGATTCTCCGCTGAAAGGTATTGATAAAACCAGGCCTCATCCCGCAATGAACCAATGCCATCCAACATGGGCGCCGGCACGAACTGCATGATGTTACGAACACCCCACAAAGAATGGCAGTCCCGACAGCCCAGGTTGCGATAGCTATCGGAAGCCTCGCGGGCCAATTCTTTGGATGCAGTGCTGTAAAATGGAATACCGGGATCCGGCTTTTCATGCGGATCCTTGGGCCAGAACCCGCGAACAAGGGCCAGAACAACTACGGTACCAATCGCTGCCGCGATCCAACGCTCTCCCTTACGCATCGAAATCGATGCTCAGGCTGCGTGCTTCCGGGCCTGTTCCGCTGCTTTCTCGGCAAGCACTTCCTTGCGCCGCGTCTCCTGCTGTTTTGTCACTTCCTGATATTTGGCAAATTCCTCAGGACTCATTTTATCCTTGTCGTTGTCATCAAATACAAGATATTTGATGTCTTCGTCGAATTGCTCATTTTTGCCAGCCCAGCGAAGGCCAATCACCACGGCAATCAGAATTAATCCACCGGTAATCAACCAGATGTAAATGGTCCAGCCATCACTGAATTCAAATCCGAACATATATCCTCCTAAAACAGGTATCCTTCAAGAAGTTGCAGTGCCGCAATCACCGAGGCTGCAATCACGCCAAGCAGAATCGCCCCCATCAATACCCATTCGCCTTTTTTTATTTTGCTGTCTGAACCCGGCTTCATATACATTACCATAATACCGACAAACAAGGCAATGGAGATCATCAGAAATATAAAGATGCCCACGCTGTACTCGTGGCTTTGCAGACTCTCGATGCCAAAGTTATAAACCGGCGCTGCTTTCCCCGACGCAACCTGTAGCAACGAAAATTTCATGTCAAAACTATACCCTACCCCTCTCAATTCGCCATAAGTAATTCACCCCGCCACCAAAAGAAAAACGCCACCTGTCCAGGCGGCGCTTCGCATAAATTCGAGAATCTCAGAATTCCTGGCTTCTCGGATCCGGTGTGCCTTTCTTATGCTTGTCAATAAAAAAGCTATAGACAATAGGACCCACCAAGGCAATCAAGATTACCAGCAGGCCTCCAAATTGCGGATTATCCATATTAATCATAATGTCCCCTCCTTAATGGGCTTTGCTGTGATCAGGTTTCCAGGTGAAGTGCGGAAGGCGCTTCACTGCAATCAGCACGGCAGTACAAAAATAAATAATATAGAATACGTCAATAGTGTATCCCTTGTCCCACCAGGGTTGCTTGCGTTCAATGCTGCCATCGGGCTTCGTGTTGCCGAAGAAAGTTTGCAGATAGACCTTGTCACCGATTATCGCATATTCCTCCAGGTCAACGCCCTTGGACTGCAATTCAACAATCTGCGGCGTAACTATCTGGAGTTGATGTATGGTGATCGGATGCTGCGCCCGCTGAAAGGCATATTTCGAGTCATATTGCTTCAGCGTATTCTCAATCAATTCCATCGCCTGTGCATTATTATATGCCGGCGTTTTCGACGTGTCGTTCAGAATCGCCTGCACATCCACGGATTGTACCAGAGGAATATAATCCGCATAAATTGCCGCCGTTGGCCGTTGGCCCCACAATGGGAAAGTGATCGCAAATGCGGTCAGGATGGTCAGCACCAGAAGGCCAATCACCGGCCGCGGCAATGGGTTGTTGTTCTCCTTAATGCCACCCAGGCTCTCACCCTCCCAAATAGCTTTGGCGCGCTGATTCGTTGCCTCATCGGACAGCGTGTACAGCGGATTGTCCAGTCTCCAATGTCCTAAATCTGCCATAATTTTTCCCCTCCTTATTTAAGGTTTAGCACGAAATCAATCAGATAACGCGCTTCACTATCCGGTGCATAATCCGGCACCTCGGGCGGATAAATACGTTTCCCTTCGTAGTATTCCTGATATTCCTCGCTCCACTTGGCCAAATCAATCGCATTGCCATGCGCATCTTTCTTGCCCCACAGAAAATTGTAGCGAGGCATGATGGAATGTGGCTGAACCAGACGTGGGTTGAAGAAGTGCAGCATCATCCACTCACGTGATGAATTGCGTGAACCGACATGCAACAGATCCGGCGCCTTACGGTCGGAACCGAAGGCCGTCGGAGACTCACCATTAAAGTCACCTGTCATCGGCGGGCGGCCAAAGGTCTGCCAGTCCTGCGTCTCTTCCGGCAGCATGGTATGACACCACCAGCAACCCTCACGGATGAACATGGTCTTGCCCGCGCCGGCGTACGACGTATTGGCGTCACCCGCGGCGGCCAGCACCTGTGCGGGCTGCCATCCCTTGGTGGCCGTTGCATTTTCAATGTATGGCGTATCTTTACCCTTGTAAGAGCCCTCTTTTATCAGAAATACGGCGCCCTTGTCCATGCTGGCGGCGCCAATGCGGCCCTGACGCTCGCTGAGCGTTCGTGGGCCCTCTCCCAGAATGTTGGTGTGCTGCAATCCACTGGGGAATTGAACACCCGGTTTGAACACATATGCGGCAGTCTCATCCATCGCCGCACCCGTCACGGGATCCTTGGTCAGGGTCACTTTCAGGGGCTTATTTTTCCCGTTTAGAAACGGATCCCAATAATTGAACCCTGCCTCATAGCCATAGGTTAACTGCTTATCCAGCGAAATTCTTGTTGCCGCAATGCTGGAGATATCCAAACCTGGAAAAAAGATTGTAATCGTCATCGAAAGGCTCAGCGCAATGCCAAAGCAGATCGCACCAATATTATATTCTCTGAATGCCACTTTTAAGTCCTCCCTATCAAATATATTTCTGTCGAATCAAGAAAAGGGACGGTTTTTACGAAAACCGCCCCTTTCTCAGGTTTCATCTCTCGTAGGCCAATTCGTGCGGCAGACGGCCAACCGGCACTTCGGTGCCCGCGCGCGCAGTCATCCACATATTGTACAGCCATACGATATTGCCCAGGAACACCATGGTGCCACCCAACCAGCGTACAATCATGTACGGATGCTCGGCAATCACTACGTCAATGTACGGCACTTCGTAGACCTTGCCCGCACCCTGAATCAGGCCGGCAATCGTCATTGAGGTCCAGTACAGTGAGAAACCAATAATCAGCATCCAGAAGTGGAAGTTGGCCAGGCTCAACGAGTACAGCTTGCGGCGCAGCAGCACCTGAATGCCATAATACACAGCCGCAGCCTCGGCAAAGGTGGAGAACCCAAGCAGCGCCAGATGGGCATGCGCCACAATCCAGCCCGTACCATGGATATACCAGTTAATAGCGCGGGTCTGGTGGAAACCACCCTGCATGTTCAGAGGAATGGCCAGGAACACGCCGGTCATGGTAAACTTGATTTCAACATTCTCCACAAACATGGTCCATTTACCCTGCATGGTCAGCAGAATGTTGCACACATAGGCAACGGCCGGCACGAGAATCAACACGCCTTCCACGGAAGCGAAGGATTTCAGCCATTCCGGCAACGGCGAACTCATCAGATGATGTGCTGCCGGTGTGGAATAGAACACAACAATGGACCAGAAATGCAAATGGCCTACGCGATGTGAATACAGCGGGTTGCCTGTCACCTTTGGAATCATGTAATAGGTAATGGCTGCGGCCACCGGCGTAATCAGCAGACCCAGAACATTATGAGCAAACCACCACGTCATGTAGCCCTCGTTCAGACCGGTCAGATGCAGGAATTCCGGCATGTTACCGACCAGAAACACGATAATGAACATGAACGTGGAGGCGGCAAAGAACCAGTTGGTAGTATAAATACCCTGCGTACGGCGGTTGATAACCGTCATCCACACATTCAGTGCCCATGGAATAGCAACGAATACCGCGAGATACAGATCAATTGGCCAAATGAAGTCGGAATATTCACGGCCCGAGGTCATACCCGACCACAGCGTGGCCAGACCCAGGGCCAGGCCCACGTTCCACAACAGACAGTTCCAGACGCCCAGCTTCTCGCTCCACAGCTTGGTATTGCCCAGTGCCGGGGTGATGTACATCATGGACATGGCGAAGGCCATGGCGATCCAGCCGAAAATAACGGTCATTACATGCACCTGACGCATGTGGCCGAACTGGAACATGTATGAATTGGTGAAGAAGTCGGGGAAGGCCAGCTTGGCCGCATTGAACGACCCCAGACCCGTGCCGACGATAAACCAGACAATCGATGAAAACGCGAAGAAAATGGAAGCTGATCCCTGCGGGATATCCTTTTCCTTCGCAAACAGATACTTAATCATTCCCTACCTCCTGAATATTACTGCAAGTTAAACATTAAAAATGCATAGCGGATTTATGATTTATTATTCCTCATGCCCCTCATCATGCTGACCCGGCATCATCAAATACCAGGCAAACCACATGCTAGAAAATGCCAGAGTGATCCCCAAAATCGCTGCGATTGTATCCAATTTACCCTCCTTTAACTTGAAATTCTGGTTAATTCTTAATCAATATAGGATTGCGAGCCTATTCTTCCTGCCCTTCAAGAATGGCATGAATCTTCAGCGTGTAGCCCATAAGCATTACAAACGCGATACCGAACACAATCATAATCCAGTTGGTAAAACCCGAATAGGTTATCGGCCAGTATGCATCCATACCCCAAATACCGGCATCACTAAATCCACCACGACCAAGATTCAACATGAAAGCCAGAGCAAACACAGAGCCATTGCCCATGCCGGTCGTGAACCCGACCACAATGTTCAACCAGACTGCACCCTTCATACCCACCCCCCTCTATGAATTTTTATTCATGAATGCGTAGAATAGAATTATTCCTTGATCTATGTCAAGAATTTAATCCCCAAGGCTCACGTCTTGCCATGCTCATGCAGGGAATGCAAGATCATGCTATGAAAGAGGCTGTTCTTTATGTGCTTGGTGCCATCACATCCCTGTTTATTCTGGGATATACCGTCCACATGATGGTCGGCGGACTGGTCAGTCAACAGACCGAAAATGCAGCTATTGTGGGCATCATCGTCGCCGGTATGATTGGCATTGGCTTTATGACATGGGATGTCATCCGCCGCCGGCGCTGACACTCTGACACCCTTTATGCCTTATATACCTGCAACGCCTCCGTTGCCGACTTGAATTCACTTCCGCCGCCAAACTGAGAACGATGAAACACAAACTGCTTTTTCATACCCTCATAGTTCGTGCCGCTCAGACCAAAAGACTTGCCGGCATAGTCCGGAAAAAAACGCACCCCCTTGACCAGAGAAACGGATTCGCCGTTTTTCAGCCGCACGCGCACACGTTCCGCATCAATCTCCAGCGCCAGCGGAGCGGAAGGCAACAACTGAAGACGGCGCAAAATACGCCCTCCACCGACCATCAGAAAGAAAAAACCAAGGAACATCAGGGCATAACCAACCCCGACCGTATCCTTGCCATACCACAGCTTCAACCCCCATAGCAGCAAAAACGCCACTGTCGGCACATATAATACCACATCCCAGACGATACCGTTGCGGTCGGGATGCAAGTCAAAATTAAGATTCCGGGGTTTCTTCGCCATAGTTATTACTTCCTTCTCTTCATCCGAACCTTAACGATATTATTTAAACAACCGGGTAGGTTTTTTTCCGGTCAGCGAGGCCAGGACCGGATCGATCTCCTGATACAGGGTACGACCGGGGAAAACACGAACCACGGTTTTCTTGCTGTCGATGATAAACGACCACGGTTCACCGCGCACCTGAAATGCATCATAGGCCTGCGGATTATAATACTGATCCATGTGCAGAAAGATGATTTCATCGCCATACTTCTTCATCATCACCTTCAAAAGCTGCAACTGCTGGTCGCACTGTGTACAATGCCCCGGCGTAGCGAACTCCAGCACAATGGGCTTGCCCATTTCCAATGCGTCATCAAAGGAATACTGATACATCTTCGGATCGGGATAGCGATAACTGGTCAGCTTGGCCATATCGCCACCGACATCGGACAGTTTGGCGGTATGCACGGGTGGTGCCTGCTTCCCTTCCAGCATGATACCGCCGCCGCCCACGCTCATATCGCAGGCGGACAGCCCTGCCATGACGACCAGCAACGCAGTCAGATACACAGGCCTCATGCGCGCCATCCGGCACAGGTGCGAAAAATATTATATGCCCAGATACAGTTGGCCAGCAGCACCAGTGTGCCAAAAATACCCATGACAGCCAGCCACGGACGCACCAGCATCTCAACATCTCCCGGACTCAACGTTACACTGGCATTGCCGCCGATAAGTCCTGCCATCGTAAAGAACACCACCATACCAATCAGCCCGAAGTTGTGCGTCCAGAAATGCACCTTCACCAGCCTCATACTGTAAATAGGACGCCGCACCAGACGCGGGATGATATAATAAACACCGGCGAAGATCGCCATTTCAACCCAGCCCAGCAGGTTGATATGCGTATGTGCGCGCACAATCAGACGGCCAAACATGCGCTGATCGACAAAATGACGGAATTCATGGATACCCCCCATCAGCGCACCCCATGAAAACCCGATCAAACTGTAAATCACACAGGCAAACACAAACCATAAGGTGTATTTGATATATTCTTCATCTTCCCAGGGTTGACGCATTACGGCCCCTTTCTCTCAGCAGCCCGTTTCAGCGCTTCCGGATTCTCACGGATATCCTTGTATTTCTTCTTCCATTCGTCGGGCGCCCATGTGTTGACCATGGCATCAATGAATGCGGATTCGCCTTTGGGTGGTAACGGTGACGTTGAGGAACCCTGATCCGACTTGAGTTCGGAGAGGAAGGTGGCAATGGCATGCAGATCCTTGACTGGCAGGTCCATGGTATAAGACGCTTCCTTGGGCGCGGGACCGTGATCAATGGTGCGTGCGCCATAGGTCTTTTCCGGACGCTGCAGGAAAGAAAGAAGCCAATCGACATCGTGACGCGAGCCAATGCCATCCAGATCCGAACCCCGCCCCATATTGGTGCCGTTCCCCAGTGCCCGGTGGCAGGATTTACACCTGTTCACGCGGAATAGCTCCGAGCCATGGTTGCCTTCCGCGGAAAATTCGTAATGCGTTAATTGAGTATACATCGGCTTGTCACTGTGCATGCGAATATATTCCATGATGCTGAAAGCGATGACCGCCAACACAATAAATGCACCGAAGACAATAAACAAAATCTTTTCGCCGGTTTTCAACGGCTGTTTCTTCTTCACCATGAATGATCCACGCCTTTTTCCAAATCAAATTACTCCCTGCCAAACCGCCTGTGACTTCCACAGGACGCGGCAGGTTATCACAGCCCTGCCTCCGGCGGCAAACGAGGTGGGCTTTCTTACAGTCAGTGCGCCAGTCATAAGGAAAACCCGCTTTACCTAGATATATTAGTTATTGACTATATTCTTATATAATTGTAAAATACGCCATATGAGGTCGATCCCCAGAGAAAAAATCAACGCCGCCAGTCAAGGTTTACGCGCCATTGCCCATGAATTACGGTTAGCTGTGCTTTGCCATCTGCTGGATGGTCCGATGTGCGTATCCGAATTGATGGAGGCGACAGGCGCAGCGCAATCCAACCTGTCCCAGCACTTAAGCAAGATGCGGCTTATGGGCATTCTGACAAACGAGAAACACGGGCAACAGGTATATTACCGCATCGCCAATCCCGCCTTTACAAATATTGTGCAGGCCTTGCAATCCGTTTATTGCCCGGAGATGTGCAATGGAGATTCAGCATCATGAACCATTCGCGATCTTTTTCTCGGACTAATATATTGGTCTATATTTATATTCTGTTTTTACCCATTATTTTCCCCCATCCAGCACACAGTGGCGAACAGAGAAAACTGTCCCTCACGCTGACAGATGCGGTGATGATGGCGCTGGACAAAAATCGTGGCCTGATGGCTTCGGGTAAATATGCTGAAGTAGCCCAAGCCCATGCGGATGCGCTCACCGGAAGATTGCTTCCCATAATTAGTGCCTCCTATTCGGCGTCGCGCACCGACTCTCCGATTAATGTGTTCGGCAGCAAGCTGCTGCAGAAACGGTTCTCCGCGTCGGACTTTGCCATCACCCGCCTGAACAATCCTGATACCATCAATAATTACCATACAGATATATCCGTCACCGTACCTGTTTATCAGGGGGGGGCCTTATGGGCTGGAAAACGTGCTGGCACGGAAAATGCAGCGGTGGCAAGGTGGCAATACCAGGCCGATCTTCAGGCCACCATACTTCGCGTCGTTGAAACATTTGCGCAATTAAAGCAGGCCATTGCGCAGCGCGAATCATCCGCGCAGGCGCTCAAGGCCGCGCGCAGCCACCTTGTAAACACGCAGGCGCTTGAACGTCGTGGCATCGCCATTGCCAGCGATGTGATGGACGTCAGGGCGCACGCGCTTGAAGCTGAAGTCGTCCTGCAATCGGCCGACCATCAGGTTGCAGCCATGCGTGATCGTTTACGGCTGCTTCTCGGTATTGGGCCACAAACGCCACTCATGGCAACGGGAAACCCCGGCCTCACGCTTCCCGCCAGAAATATAACCGATTGGTTGGAAAATGCGGAACAGAATCGCCCGGAGCTCAAGGAAGAAAAACATCGTCTGGAAGCCGCGCACGCCGGCGTGGACGCCGCCAGGGCCCCCTTCCGTCCAAGCATTGCCTTGCAGGGCGTTCAGGAATGGAATAGCAGCACAGCCTCGCCCAGAAATGGCAACATCACACTCGCCGCAGAACTTCGTTTCAACTTTTTTTCAGGCGGCTCGGACCGGGCAAGGCTGCAAGCTGCCGAAGCGGAGAAAGAAGCGCTGCAACTGACGCTGGCAGAGATGGGACAGCGTGTTCGCAACGAAGTCCAGGCTGCGTGGCGTAACCTTGAAGAAGCGAAAACCCGGATTGTAGCCAGCGAACAGGTGCTCCAGCAATCCCTTGAATCACTGCGCATCCGGAAATTGCGAGAGCAGCAGGGGCTAGAGCGGACCAGTGATGTACTGGATACGCAATCGCACGCTGATCACGCCCGAGCCAAAGCTATTCGCGCCCGCTATGCGCTTATCATTGCCAAGGCACGTCTACTGGCAGCAGCAGGCCAACTGACACCGGAGGTCATTCGATGAAACCACAAAGCATGGTGGTTGCATTACTGCTTGTATCGCTGGCGGCTTGTTCCGCTCCTGAAAGTGAAATACAAACCGTGAAAAAACTGCATCCCGCCATGGATGTCCAAACACTGACACTGCAAGCCTCCGACGTACCTGTATATTATATCACCAGTGGCGTGGTCAGCAGCGACCACAGGGTTGCCATCTCATCCCGGATTTCCGGTTATATTCGTGCGCTGCTTGTGCGCGAAGGAGATCGGATCAAAAAAGGCCAAATTCTGGTGCGCGTGGATCCGGTGAATGCAAGACAATCGCTGGCCCAGGCCCGCGCCGATCTTGCCGATGCCAAGTCCGATCTGGACCGTTATCGCAAATTGCTGGCTGAACAGGCAGTAAGCAAACAACAGTTGGATAAGGTGCAGTTACGATTCAAGGTCGCCCGCTCACGCGTGGCGCAAGCAGAAAATCAGCTGCGTTATGCCGAAATCACTTCACCGGTCAATGGCATCGTCATCCACAAAGCTATGAGTACAGGGGATATGGCCAAGCCGGGAACCCCTATTTTAACTGTCGAGGATCCCAGTCAGTTGCTGGTTGAAACCGATGTATCCGGAGAAGCCGTAAGCGCACTCCAGCCCGGAAATGTAGTGGATATATCCATTCCCGCCCTGCATCAGATGCGTACCGGTCATATTCGTCAACTGGTCAATGCCGCTGATCCCCTGTCGCACCAGTTTCATGTCAAGATTTCGCTGGATTCCACGAACAGTCTTCGTGCCGGCATGTTCGCTGAGGTCAAGTTCCGTATGGGGGTGCGCCAAGCCATCCTGATTCCTGCGGATGCAGTAATTCACCGTTCCGGCCTGAACGGTATTTATGTGGTGGATAAACGCGGGGTAATTCATTACCGGCAGATTCGCCTGGGGCCAAAGTATGCGGATCGCATAGAGGTCGTCGCCGGACTGTATGCGGGTGACCGTATTGCCTGGAGTGCCGAACATTCCCTGCGAACCAACATGACAATTCAAAACACAAATACGCCGATTCATGAATAATCCGGGTTAACAGGCATGTCCACGGAGAATAACAAACATCTTCGCCTGAACATTGCCGGGCGTCTGGGTGCGGCGGCGATAAACACGGCCATGACGCCCATCATCAGCCTGCTGATATTCTTTATCGGGTTCATCGCGTTGCTCGTCACCCCGCGTGAGGAGAATCCACAGATTAACGTGCCCGCGGCCAATGTGTTCGTGCACATGCAGGGCGCCAGCCCCGCTGAGGTGCGCAATCTTATTGTGCTCCCCCTTGAAAGAGTACTGCACGGAATGACGGGCGTGGATCATACCTTTGGCACGGCAAAGGACTCGGTCGGTGTTGTGACTGTCATGTTCAAGGTTGGACAGGACAAGGAAAAAAGCCTCGTGAAGCTTTATGACCGCATTATGCACAATCTGGATCGTATTCCACCGGGCGCATCGCAACCTCTCGTCAAACCCATGGATGTAGACGACGTACCCGTATCGGTCATATCGCTTTCTTCCCCGGTGATGGACGGCTTGGCACTCAAACGTCTGGCCGAGCGCGTGCGTGAACAACTGGCGCCCCTGCCCGGCGTTTCCGTGACAAATATTATCGGTGGCCGCAATCATGAGGTTCGTATCGCGCTCGACCCGGCCCGGCTTGCGGCCTACCATATTCCACTGGATCAGTTGCACCGGGTACTCGCCAGCGCCAACGCCGGCGGCCCTCAGGGTGATCTGGTAGGCGACAATCAGGTTCGGCGCGTATGGCTGGACGGCTATTTGAAAACAGCGGATCAGGTCGGCCGCCTGATCGTGGGCGACTGGCATGGAAAGCCGGTTTATTTGCGTGACATCGCTTCCATTTCCGATGGTCCTTCCGAAGTTACCACACTGCATCGCATCGGTTTCGGACCGGCGGGACGTACTTCCGGAAATACGGCTAACGCAGAGCCGGAAACGCCTGCCGTCTCCATCACGCTGGCCAAAAAACGTGGCACCAATGCCGTGACCGTCACCCGCCGTATCGAGAAAAAGCTCGACACGCTCAAGGGTGAGCTTATTCCGGATAACGTCCGTGTCACCATCACCCGTGATTCCGGCAGGCGCGCCAATGATGCCGTGAACATATTGATTGAACATCTGGGCGTTGCCATCATCTCGATCGTTATCATTATGCTGTTGTTTCTGGGCTGGCGCGAAGCCGCCATTGTCACGCTCAATATTCCGCTGATTCTGTTTATTGTGCTGGCCATTGGCCTGCTGGCCGACCAGACCATCAACCGTATCACCCTTTTCGCCCTGATTCTGGCGCTTGGCTTATTGGTGGATGACGCCATTGTCGTCATGGAAAATATCCACCGCCATCTGCACAAAGGCGCGGGTAGCCTCCGCGATAAGGCGCGCCTGATTATCGCCGCTACCAACGAAACGGGAAAGCCCACGATTATCGCCACCATTGCGGTCATTCTGGCCTTTCTTCCCATGCATTTCGTGACCGGCATGATGGGCCCGTACATGGGCCCGATTCCATTCAATACGCCGGTTGCCATGGCTGCATCCCTCGTGATTGCCTATATGTTCACACCATGGATTGCCCTGCGATGGATGCCTTTCAGGAATACCTCTCCAACCATGCAGAAGAAAGATGAATCCAGGGAGAGCCGGGTGCATCGCGTCTATATGCGTCTGGCCACACCGTTGATTGAGAACCCCCGGCGTCGGCATCTGTTCTGGGTGGTGGTTGCCGTCCTGTTTATTTCTGCCATGTGGGAACCCGCCTGGCAGTTCATGCGTCCGTCGGGTATCAATGGTCCGGCCACGCCCGGTACGGTAGCATTAACGATGCTACCCAAAGGCAATGAAAACACATTCAACATCACCATTGACATGCCCAGGGGCACGCCGCTGGTTGTGACGGATGCGGTCGCACGTGATGTTGCCAGCATCATCCGCCGCCATCCAATGGTGACCGACTATGAAACTTTTGTCGGTCAGGCGGGCCCGATTGATTTCAACGGCATGCTCAGGGGCGCCGTTCTCCGGCAAGGACCGCGGCTGGCCGAAATTCGTATTCATCTCGTGCGCAAGGAAGAGCGAGCCATCCAGTCCGATGCGATCGTGCTGGAATTACGCGACTGGTTAAAGCCCGTATTCAAACGGTATCCGAAAGCCAATATCAAACTGGTCGAGGATCCGCCGGGGCCACCTGTCCGCGCTACCTTACTGGCCGAAATCTATGGCCCGGACGATGCCAAAAGAAAGGCATTGGCAAAACAGGTTCGAAAGGTGTTTGCACATACCTGGGATGTGACGGATGTTGATGATTCCGTTGGCTATAAGCAGCAGGAAGTGCTTGTACGCCTGAACCGGGAAAAAGCAGCACGCCTGGGTGTCTCAACGGGTGAAATCGCACAGGCTTTGCATGATTTTCTGGCAGGCTTTGATATTGGTGCCGTACATGTGGATACGGAACGCCATCCGGTCAATCTGCGGGTGCGTATGCCGAGAAATATGCGTGTACGCGCATCCGATCTGGACCGGATTTATGTGAGCGGCAAGGCCGGTCCGGTTTCGCTGTCCGCCATTGCATCATTGCAAAAAGCGGTCGTTCCCGCACCGCTGTTTACCAAGGATGGCCATAATGTCAGCTATGTCAGCGGCGAACCCAGGCGTGGATCACAGGTGTATTCGTTGCTGGATATGGACAAACATCTGGATGGTAAGGAGCTCCTGCCGGGCGTACGCCTGAAAACCGGTGGTATGCACTTTACCGATACCCAGCCCGACGACACATTCGGCTATCCATTATTGTGGAATGGTGAAATGCGGCTGACGCTGGATGTGTTTCGCGATCTGGGTGCCGCCTTCATCGTTGCGCTGGTGCTGATTTATCTGTTGCTGGTGGCCTATTACGGCCAGTTCGCTCTTCCCATGCTGGTGATGGCTCCCACGGCCCTGACCCTCATTGGCATTTTCCCCGGCCATATGCTGACCGGACAACCGTTCACCGCTACATCCATGATCGGTATGATTGCCCTGGCGGGTATCGTGGTGCGTAATTCCACCCTGCTCATTGATTTCATTATCGATTACCGGCGGCAGGGTTTTGATGTCAAAACTGCCGTACTCGAAGCCGGCGCCGTGCGAGCGCGCCCGATCCTGCTTACCACGCTGGCCATCATCGCCGGAACATCCATCATGATTACCGACCCTGTTTTCGGCGGTCTCGGCGTTTCGATGGCCTTTGGCTCACTGGCCGCAACGGTGCTGACCCTGTTCATTATCCCCCTCACTTATTACCTCTGGCAGAAGGACAAACCGCTGACTCCGGAAGCCCTTGATCTACCAGAGGATAAATTCCAACCAAAAGGAGTAATATCATGACGATTCAACGCGCTATCCGTATTATCGCCGGCAGTTTTATCATGTTGTCGGTGGTGCTCGCCTCGATTTACAACGGCGTGCAACTAGCCAAACCGACATGGCTGTGGTTTACGCTGTTTGTCGGTGCAAACCTGTTCCAGTCCGGCATCACCCGCTGGTGCCTGATGGAAATAATATTGACAAAGGCAGGCATGAAGCCTTGCTGTGGACAGGACTGAAACGAACGATGGATACGGGAATCGGGGGCATGTCCGCTGTTTAAAAAGAAAAATACTGAAGAAACTTGACAAGAACCGTGGGGTTACAGTGAATAATAGAGATGGATCAATCGGAACGGGAGTGGCGTGGTACCCTACGCCACTCCCGTTCTTCAGGGAGATTTTATCTTATGCGATTTATTTTTAAGGCGGTAAGAAATATTCTTTTCCTCATTGCTGAACAGGAAACGACCGGCAAGAACGCAGCCTTTCATGCCGGGATCGCAGGGACGATTCTTGACCCGTCGGCAATGTCCGTCTTCTTCATGGGGGCAACCCCAGCCATCATGACTCATAGCGTCTCCAGACGTATGCAATATACTTGTTACAATACAACACATATGGAGGCTCTTCAATGAACAACGACTATCAACAACTGACGCAACGATTATCCGCATCGATAAACACACTTCGGAAAGACCAGCCTGATGTAGTGCAGGGATTCTCCTCCATGGCCAGTGCAGCTATGAAAGATGGTGCGCTGGACAGAAAGACAAAGGAACTGATTGCGCTGGCCATCGGCATCGCCGGGCATTGCAAGGGTTGCATTGGATTCCATACTCAGTCACTGGCAAAGCTTGGCGTAACACGAGTGGAAATCGAGGATGCGCTTGGCGTAGCTATTTATATGGGCGGCGGCCCATCGCTGATGTATGCCGCCGAAGCCTTGCATGCTTTTGATGAATTCGATTCAACACAATAATAATGAACAACAAGGAGAATCATCATGCTGTTTCGCCAACTGTTTGATGAAGAAACATGGACTTATACTTATCTGATCGCTGATGGAGAGAGTCATGAAGCGGTGTTAATTGACCCTGTAAAAACCCGGGTTGACCGTGACACAAAATTACTTGGTGAACTCGGCCTGAAACTCATTTATGCGATCGACACACATGTTCATGCCGATCATATCACGGGGCTGGGCGATTTGCGCGAACGCACCGGCTGCAAGACCGGCGTATCGGCAAACGGTAAAGTAGATTGTATTGATATGAACCTGAAAGAAGGTGACATCCTCACCTTTGGCAACCATAAATTTCATGTATTAGAAACGCCCGGGCATACCGATACCTGCCTGAGTTTTGTTTGCGAGAATATCGTGTTTACGGGAGATTCACTGCTTATTCGCGGCTGTGGCCGTAGTGATTTCCAACAGGGCAATGCAGGTAAATTGTATGATTCAATCACACAAAAGCTTTATGCCCTGCCGGATGATACACAGGTTCGTCCCGGTCACGATTACCATGGCATGACACAATCCACCATTGGTGAAGAAAAATTGTATAACCCGCGCATAAATCTCGGACGTGAAAACTTTATCGAATTCATGAACAACCTGAATCTGCCGAATCCGAAGAAGATTCATGAAGCTGTTCCGGCCAATCTGGCGTGTGGGCAACCAAAACAGGGAAAAGTATAAAGCATGTTCTTAGCCTTTGCCCTATGGCTTAGCCCGCATGACTCTACATCCGCGAAATTCTGACTATAACGTTTGTCATGAATCCAGTCATGATTCCCGCCGCACTCGGTATCGGCCTGGTTCTGGGCCTGTTCGGGGCGGGTGGCGGTATGGCAACCGTCCCCACCATCATGGCGCTGATGGATGTCGGTGTGAAAGAAGCCATTGCCATGAGTTTGTGGGTAGTCGCATTTGTTTCGCTCACCGCTGCAATTCATCAACGTGTCTGGCGTTTTATCCAGATCAAACTCCTGATCAGCCTTGCTGTTTCAGGCGTGCTCGGCGGAGCCATTGGCGCACGGATCGGGTTGTATGTGCCGGAAATAGTGCAGTTGCTGCTTCTGGGACTGCTGATTTTCTTTGTTGCATGGTGGATTGTTGGTGTGAAACTGGAAACAAAGGTCGGCATATTTCGCTGGATACCCGCGTTGCTGGTTGGATTTGTTATTGGTATTTTAACCGGGGTTCTGGGTGTCGGTGGAGGTTTTCTATTGGTTCCCGCACTGATTTATCTCGGCATTAAGGATTTCCCTGTTGCCGTAGGCCATTCACTGGTGCTCATCACCTTGAATGCAACATCCGGCGCACTG
Source organism: Zetaproteobacteria bacterium (assembly GCA_036985955.1). Classification (GTDB taxonomy): domain Bacteria; phylum Pseudomonadota; class Zetaproteobacteria; order Mariprofundales; family Mariprofundaceae; genus JAUZQZ01. Next base: position 26,911 of record BTQQ01000004.1, read on the forward strand.
GCTTATATCGGGCACCTTCATTTTTCAATTGCATCGGCAGCCACGATCAGTGCCATTGCCGCTGTAGGCGCAGTGTTGGGCGGCATCTTGCTGAAACGCCTGCCAACTCAAAAATTGCAACGTGCTTTTGCGGTATTGCTGTGTTTTCTGGGCAGTTGGATGTTGTGGCAAGCGGCACAACTCAACGTAATTTAGCGCACAGGCTGGATACAATCGGGGCAAATCCCTGTCCACAGTCGGCTTTGTCCCGCCACCTGCCATCCACCCAATTCGCCGGGAGCATCTGACTGCCCGGCTGACGGCAAATCCATAATTCTACCGCAATGGCTACAACAGGCATGGTCATGCATCTGCGTATTGCTGTCGAATACCATCCGCCCCGCAATGTACA
>BTQQ01000005.1:0-26286 GCA_036985955.1 Zetaproteobacteria bacterium
CGCAGGTTCTTTTATCTCGGATTTGGTGGAGTGGCGCTGGGATTGATGCTGGTGCCTGTCCTGAATCTTTTCGTTCTGCCCGCGGCAGCGGTAGGTCTTAGCCGGACGGCCTTCCCGGAATTTTGAGAATCTGCCCGGCTTCACTGGTAACAAAATCATGAAATGCCTGAGCCACGGCTGAAAATCGCTTATCCTTACGGTACACAATGCGCCAGTGACGCATAATGGGAAAATCCTCTACATCCAGTATATCCAGACGTTTTAGTGCCAGTTCCATTTCCAGCGTATGCAGGGAAACGACGCCCAAGCCTAGGCCAGCCTGCACGGCTTGCTTGATGGCCTCGGAGGAGTTCATTTCCATGCCGCTGGGACGTTCGATATTGTGCTGTGCCAGAAAGCGCTCGACGGCGGCGCGGGTGCCTGAACCACGCTCGCGCACAATAAACGGGTGTTCGGCCAACTCCGCCAGTGGAATATGCTTGCGTTTGGATAACGAATGCGCAGGTGGCGCAATGACAACCAGAGGGTTTTCTATAAATACTTCGTAATTGACCGACATGCCCGCCGGTGGTTTGCCCATAATGACAATGTCGGTGGTGTTGTCTTCCAGCGCTTTCAGGAGCCCGTCGCGGTTTACCACATCAAGGCTGACCTGAACTGCGGGGAATCGTCCGCAGAAGGTGGCAAGCAATCGGGGAGCGAAATAATTGGCCGTGGAGGCCATGGTCAGGTGCAAGTGGCCGCGCCGGATGCCCCTGAGTTCATCCAGTACCCGGCTGGCTTCCTCCAGTTGCTGATGAATGTTATGGCTATAGTGCAGTAGTTCCCGGCCAGCTTCAGTGATATGCGTTTGTTTGCCGCTTCGCTCAAACAGAGCCAAACCCGCCTGTTCCTCCAGTTGTTTGATCTGCATGGATACGGCTGGCTGGGTGAGAAACAGCGCCTTAGCGGCCCGGGTATAGTTTCGGTGTTTGGCGACAGCCTCAAAAATTTGCAGTTGTTTCAGCGTCAGATGCATAGCTAAACCTCTATAAGGAAAACTTATGGAAACAATCATAACCTTTTATTTTACATGATGGAAGCACAGGGCCAGTATTCCCGTCATCGCGAGAGACGGCATATGGCCCTCTCTTGCGGAGGCAGCCCCCGGCGGGTTACCTTGAAATCAACTCGAAAGGGGAAAGAACATGGCATTAGACCAATCCAATCGTTATTCCGATCTGAGCCTCAAGGAAGAGGAGCTGATCGCAGGCGGCAAACATCTACTGACGGCTTACCGCCTGTTGCCGCAGCCGGGCCTCGGCTTTCTGGCAACCGCTGCCCACGTGGCAGCCGAATCTTCCACAGGCACCAATGTGGAAGTATCCACCACCGACGATTTCACCCGTGGCGTTGACGCGCTGGTATATGAGATCGACGAGAACGCTTTTGGCGACCAGGGCGGCCTGATCAAGATTGCCTACCCGGTTGATTTGTTCGACCGCAACCTGATTGATGGTAAGCACGGCATTGCGCACATGACCTCGATGATTGTCGGCAACAATCAGGGCATGGGCGACATCATCGGCCTGCGTCTTCTGGATTTCATGATGCCGGAAGTGATGGTCAGGAATTTCGATGGCCCGGCCACGAATATCTCCGACATGTGGAAAACACTGGGTCGTCCGGAAGTGAATGGCGGTTATATCGCAGGCACGATCATCAAGCCGAAACTGGGCCTGCGTCCGGAACCGTTCGCCAAGGCATGTTACGACTTCTGGCTTGGCGGCACCTTCATCAAAAACGATGAGCCTCAGGCCAACCAGCCGTTCTGCCCGACTAAGGAAGTAATGCCGCTGGTGGCACAATCCATGGATCGTGCGCAGCAGGAGACGGGGGAAGTGAAGTTCTTTTCCGCCAACATCACGGCTGACGATCCGGAAGAGATGAAGGTGCGTGGTAATTTCATTCTTGAAACGTTTGCTAAATATAACAGTGAGACACATCTGGCATTCCTGGTTGATGGTTTTGTGGCTGGCCCGGTGGGCATCACGACCTGTCGCCGTGTTTTCCCGGACACCTTCCTGCACTATCACCGTGCCGGTCATGGCATGGCGACTTCCGAGGTCAACCCGCGCGGTTATACAATGCTGGTGCATATGAAGATGGCCCGTTTGATGGGCTCTTCCGGCATTCACACCGGTACCATGGGCTATGGCAAGATGGAAGGCGGTGCGGACGACCGCGTGCTGGCCTACATGCTGGAACGCGATGAATGCATGGGTACTTACTTCAACCAGAAGTGGTATGGCATGAAGGCGACTACGCCAATCATCTCCGGTGGCATGAACGCGCTGCGTCTGGTCGGTTTCTTCGAGAACCTGGGCCACGCCAACGTGATCAACACCTGCGGTGGTGGCGCTTTCGGCCACATCGACAGCCCGGCTGCCGGTGGCAGATCGCTGGATCAGGCTTATCAGTGCTGGGCCGAAGGTGCGGACCCGATTGAGTTTGCGAAGACGCACAAGGAGTTCGCACGCGCATTCGAGTCCTTCCCGCAGGATGCCGATACGCTGTTCCCCAACTGGCGCGAGGCTCTGGGCGTTCACGCCTGAGCCAACGTCACAGCAACAAAATAAAACGCCTCCACTTCGGTGGGGGCGTTTTTTCATGAAGCATTGCAATTTAAAAAACGGAGCATGTCATGGATAACGAGAATTTCTTCGTAGCGGCACGGATTCTCCACGTGATCGGCGTAGTCTTATGGATCGGCGGGGTGGCATTCATCACGACGGTTCTGCTTCCTACGCTGCGCAGCATGCCGGAGGTAGAAAAAAGTATGGCATTGTTTGGCGCTGTTGAGGGGCGATTCAAGCTCCAGGCCAAAATCGTAACACTTGTCACGGGGCTATCCGGCATGTTCATGCTGACATGGCTGCATGCCTGGGGCAGGTACCTGGCCCCGGCATTCTGGTGGGTGCATCTGATGACGTTCATCTGGCTTGTGTTTACGCTGGTACTTTTTGTGATTGAGCCATTTTTTCTCAGCCGCAAGCTTCATGATAAGGCGAGGCAAAATCCGGGAAATACTTTCAGGCTGATTCACCGGATGTTATGGATTCTTTTAAGCCTGAGCCTGATTGCCATTCTTGGCGCGGTGGCGGGTGTCCACGCTTAGCTTGCGATTATGAAAAGCGCAGGTTAGATGAAGGGAGAACTTCGGTTATGAACGGTCATTCACATAGAGCTAATCAATATCAATCGACCCCATCGATTCATCACGCCTCAAGGTTAGACAAATCCTCAACACCAGCCATATCAGCAAGCATTTTTGTGTACACGACCAATATTTTTTGCAACTCCAAAAGTTCTACTCTGAACTGGGCGCACATCTGATCGTCACTAAATCCGGGATCTAACGTTAGCCTATGCCACTTGGCGGTAAAAGGCCTTATCACTTGATTAAGGACTACGATTGCTAGCTTCGTGAACTCTACGCAATCGCGTCCCTTAGATCTGATAATTTTCCGAGTTAATGGGAACAAAGAATATATGCTATCTAAAGCGGTCTTTTCATCACCATCATTTGCCGCCAAAGGTTGCGTTGTAATCCTGGTAAGTAGCTCTATGTATAGTTCCCAAGCGGCGTCTCGATCTGGTTCGGCAGGGCTCCATTCCATCTCCAAGAATGGAGCGCTTATCTTTAACGACGTCATATCCCAGTTTTCTAGCCATTTACGCCATTTCATTACATCCACCTGTTTCCGAATTTATTATTTTTGAAATGCGGATAAGAATTGTCCGGTTGCAATACGTTTCTATCATTGAATGCCTTTTCTATCTGAGGGGCTACCATGTACGGATCTGTAGACCACTTGTATATTTGGGCATAGCCGCATTCTTGATTTCGAACTAGGCGAGGAGGTGTAATTCCTTCATCATATGTCGCTGTATAAAAACTCGGGTGCGTCGGAAGCAGAACACCCATAAGGCCCGATCTTGAACTCAACAAAGTGGACCGGACACTAGAAGATATCTCCCAATCAACATGCTTTCTTTGCCAAGTATGGGAGCCAATCAAAACGACTGTAACGGTTGAATCTCTAAGATACTCATCCCTAACTTTTTGTCGTACGTAGTCTGTTGATGCAGTTCCCGAAATATCTCCAATCTGAACAGATTTTGAGATGAACACACCATAGTTGGACGAGAACATGGTCTCGAACTCATTACGATAATACTGATCACCAGCATGGTGGTAACTCACAAAGACTTTATGTGCCACGCATCACTCCAAGACATGTAACTTATTATTCAGCCACGCTGCGTGCGACTGAACTAGGCAATATGCGAACTTATACTTTTGGTGGTGAGACATGGGCTCCTCCGCTTCAGAAAAGCGATTGCTTCCATCGTAGACAACTGCTCAGGAATGCGCAAATGCATACAGCACTGCGAATTGTTCCATATTTCCCCAAGCTGCCCAATACGTGGCGGCATATTTAATTTTGATATTGAATATACTGGGTTATATATAAGGTTTGCGAACTGCGAACTATGCTCCGTTATCAACTTTCAAAAACAGTTGAACGAACATCAAGATTGTGGCTAAAACCAGCCCTTTCAACCATAACGGGTGGAAAAATTGGCACATCATACGCATTCACATCATGTTAACGTTGTTTTCTACTTTTTTTGCGTTTTCGCTGTATCTGAAGCACTCGATCCTTGAGTGCGAACGGGGACTTGATCCCACGAAATACTATCCTGTTGTTGATGTTGCCAGCGGTGCTGAATTCAACATCTCCAACGCCAAAAAAACGCTGAATAGTTGTCTGTTTCATTTCGATATCTTTGATATTTTTCAGAGGAATGCTTTCCTGCTTTTTTGACGTGATACCGTGCTGGCTCTGAACATCGCCGTCACTGATCCTGAATTCCCATGAAAAGCGACTATTAATGATCGTCAGCATGATCAGCAGAGCTGCCAGTATATTGATTGCGATAAGGAATGGCGTCATTTCCAGGAGAAAGAAGGGCATCAGTATCAGTATCAGTATCAGTATCAGTATGGAACCGAAGGAACCCATCTGGTTCAACCATGATGGCCTGTCGTTGTAAGTAAGCTGTGTCTGATTCATATAACCGGGCACACTATCAGACTATGAGCGAGGGATGGAGACTGGAGGTTTTCCTGATGGCCCTGACGTATTCCACTCTCATTCCGGAAAACGTTATAATCCAACAATCCTGATGCCCTTGAGTTGTTTGCGGAATTCATTTCCATGATTTTGGAGTAGGGTTTGCAGATACTTTTCATGCGGGAGTGCATCATGACCGACAAAGAACAATATAGAATACACGAAGAGCCGTTTTATCAGGCGCAGTCTGATGAGGTCGAGCTATATGAAGCCGCTTATGCCGCCCGGCTGCCGGTGATGGTTAAGGGCCCGACCGGCTGCGGTAAATCCCGTTTTGTGGAATACATGGCCTGGAAGCTTGATAAACCGCTTATTTCGGTAGCCTGCAATGAGGACATGACCGCCTCCGACCTGGTCGGGCGGTTTCTGCTCGATGCCACCGGCACGCGCTGGCAGGACGGTCCGCTGACACAGGCTGCCCGCATTGGCGCTATCTGTTACCTGGACGAGATCGTCGAGGCGCGTCAGGACACGACGGTGGTCATCCATCCGCTGACCGATCACCGCCGAACATTGCCTTTGGACAAAAAGGGCGAGCTGGTGGAGGCGCATGAGAATTTTCAACTGGTGATCTCCTATAACCCCGGCTACCAAAGCCTGATGAAGGACTTGAAGCAATCTACCAAGCAACGCTTTTCGGCGCTTGAGTTTGATTATGCCGTGGCCGATGTCGAGACGGGCATCATTGCCAGAGAGACCGGAATCGATACGGAGACTGCCGTGAAACTCGTCAAGATTGGCGAGACAGGCCGCAATTTGAAGGGGCACGGTCTGGATGAGGGCATCTCCACGCGCCTGCTCGTCTACGCCGCGCAGCTCATCAATCAGGGTATTGCGCCGGGGGCTGCCTGCCGTATGGCGCTGGTTCGGCCGATCACCGACGATGCCGATATTCGGGATACGCTGGATCATGCGATTGATTCGGTTTTTGACCAGGAATCCTGAACCACAAAGGCACGAAGGCACAAAGAAAATCATGGCAGGAACCATAAAAACAGGTATGAACATCTTTTTTTACTTTGTGTCTTCGTGCCTTTGTGGTGAAAGATTTTGACTGACGTTCTGGAATTGCGCGAGAAGCTGGGACGGACGTTCCCGGCTGTGGATGCGGTGTTTGATGGATACGCCGCGGAGGCGATACGTCTGCTTTCACCGGAAGGCGTGCAGGACTGGCTTGATGGCGCCAGATTCCTCGGCAAGCTTGGGCGGGGTGCTGAACCGATGCTGGTGTTTCTCGACAAAGCACCGCAAGTCGCCGCTATTATTGGCGAGGAGGCGGTCGGCAAGCTGAAGGATTTTGCCTGGCAGATTTCGCGTACGCCCAATGGCGATGCCATTGTGCCGTTTCTACAGACTGCGGCGGCAGCGGCGAGACGCCTGGAGGGCATGGGCCTGTTCGGGGACTATCTGCAACTGGCGGATTATGTCATGCAGGAGACCACGACCTCGGTGCATGGCATTGTGGCGACACACCCGAGTCCGTCTTTTGTGGATTTTCTGAACAGCGTGCCTTCGCTGCTTGATCGCTTGTCCATTGGTGCATTGAAGAATTGGGCCGAATATGGTGTTAAGGCATATCGGAACGATCCGGAAGGACAGTCCAATTATTTTGCCCTGCAGTCGGTGGATGCGCATACCATGCTCCAGCGCGAGCGCCACGGCACGCTGCTGGTCGATCACGAGCGCCTGTTTCATTTGTATCTGACCGGACTCTGGGAAACAGACATGAACTGTCATCCATATTCACTGCTGTTTGATGAAATCCGCAAGCCCAGGCCTTATCTCGATAAAAACGGCATCCATCTTCCGGATGTCTATGATGATCAGGATGCCGTGCCGGGCATTGACCGTTATCGGGCGCTGCTTGCCCATATCGCGGCACATCAGCGGTGGACCACGCCGATTTTAGGCGACAACCTTTCTCCGTTCCAGCATGTGGCGGTCGAAATGTTTGAAGATGTTCGCATTGAGTGGCTGGCAGTTCGTGAGTGGCCGGGTTTAAGACGCTTGTGGCTGTCTCTGCACCCAAAGCCGGTAGAAGGCGCATGTCCTGAAGGTTGGTGCGGTGTGTACCATCGGCTGAGTATGTTCTCGCGTGCGATACTTGATCCCGAACATGGCTATCAGGATGCAGTACTCAACGATTTTATTGGCCGTTTTCATGCGATGATGGAGGAGGGCGGCTCAAGCACGCAGGATGCAGCGGCGCTGGCGGTGCAGTGGTATGTCAAATCACGTAAGGATTCGGATATGTCCACCGATATGTTCCTCGACGATGTGGAAATCGAATATCGCGATGACAACCGGCATATGTGGCTGTATCAGGAGCAGGGTGACGAAGATTATATGCCGGAATCGCAGAGTGAGTCCGAGCCCGAGGATCAGGACTTTGAGCGGCCCATGCGCCATTATGACGAATGGGATTACGGTACGCAGGCCTACCGTCCGGACTGGGTAAGTTTGTCTGAACACCTGCATCCGTCCGGTTCGGCTGCCCTGATTGACCAGCTGCTGGCCAAGCATATGCAGGTGGTCAAGCGGCTGGAACGGATGCTTGATATGCTCAAGCCGCAGAACAAGGTGCGTATCCGTTTTCAGGAAGATGGCACCGACCTGGATCTGGATGTCGCCCTCCGTTCACTGATTGATTACAAGGCAGGTTCACAGCCGGACCCGCGCATCAATATGAGCCATCGCACCGATGGCCGCAGTATTGCCGTATCGCTGCTTTTGGATCTCTCCGTATCGCTGAATGAAAAGCCGGAGGGTTGCAACCAGACCATTCTGGAACTGTCGCGGGAAGCGGTATCGCTGCTGGCATGGGCGGTGGACAGGATGGATGATCCATTTGCCATTGGCGGTTTCCATTCCAATTCCCGCCATGAGGTGCGCTACTTTCACCTGAAAGGCTATTCCGAGACATGGGGCGATGAGGTCAAGGCCAGGATTGCCGCCATGGAAGGGGCCTTTTCAACCCGCATGGGCGCGGCATTGCGCCATGCCGGGCAGGGACTCAAACAGCAGCAGGCGGACAAGAAACTGCTGTTGATTCTCACCGATGGGCGCCCGCATGATGTGGATGTAAAGGACGAACAGTATCTGATTGCCGATGCCCGCAAGGCGGTACAGGAACTGGATCAGGACGGCATCTACACCTGGTGCATCAATCTCGATCCGAAGGCCGATGAATATGTGACCGATATTTTCGGTCGGCAGTACACCGTGATTGATAATATCGAGCGCCTGCCGGAACGCTTGCCGGAGTTGTTTATCTCGCTAACGAAGTAATTGTTCCATTTATGGCCCCGTAGATTCCGAAAAAGTCAGGTTTTTTGTTAGAATATGAGGCATGTTAATGCACAACAGAAAGTGATAGAATGGTATTACTCCGAAAGTATTTAATTGATGATCGATCAGGGAGAGACGACTAAGGGAATTTGCTTTTGTTCCAACCCCTTATACGGGCTAAATACCTTCCGCAAAATGGACAGTATCGCCGGAAAACACAGGTGTGGTGAGGTATTTTTCACCACCATCGGGGAAAATCATCACGATGTATCCGGGTTTGCCTTCATCGGTCAGTCGCTGGGCCACTTTCAGTGCGGCGGCCAGGGCGCAGCCACAGGACTGGCCGGCCAGTATGCCTTCCTCACGCGCCAGCCTTTGCGTCAATTCATAGGCTTCCTCGGTAGATATGCCGATTTTTTCGTCGTGTACAGAGGGGTCGTAGATGCCCGGAACGATACTGGATTCGATGTGTTTGAGGCCCTCAATGCCGTGAAACGGGGAATCCGGTTCGGCGGCAATCACCTGAATATCCGGGTTCATTCGCTTGAGATAACGGCCTGTACCGACCAGTGTGCCGGTGGTGCCGAGTGAGGCAATAAAATGGGTGATATTTCCCTTAGTATCATTCCATATTTCCGGTCCCGTGGTTTCTTCATGTGCTTTGGGATTGGCGGGATTATTGTACTGATCCGGCTTGAAATAACGCTCCGGATCATCCGTATAAATCCGGCGGGCTTCCAGAATGGCACCATCGGAGCCTTCCAGCGGGTCCGAGAAAATCAGATCGGCGCCGAAGGCGCGGCAGATACGTTTGCGCTCGTCCGACACATTGCCCGGCATGACCAGACGTACCGGGTAGCCCATCGCCGCTCCAATCATGGCCAGCGCAATACCGGTATTACCGCTGGTGGAATCGATTATAGTTTTTCCGGACACCAGTTGACCGCGTTCGATGCCGTCCCGGATCATCATCAGCGCCGGGCGGTCCTTGACCGAACCGCCGGGGTTGAAACACTCCAGTTTGGCATCCACGCGTATATTGTCCGGCAGATGGGCAACCATGCGGGTTAATTTGGCTTGCGGCGTATGGCCGATGAGATCGAGAAGGTTCAATTGCACACCATATTAAATGTTATTTGATCAAATCACAGCGAATGCTGCGTTAATTCATCCGCCTTGCCAAGCATGCCAGACGAGGTTCGGAGAATGCAGCATATCACGCAATATTTCCGGCTGCATGCCAGCCTCACGTAAGGCTCTGATCGTTGTTGCGCCATGCCGTTTAGCCAGCCGGTTGTCAGTCTCATCACGCAACAGGGGATGGTGAATATAGACGGGTTCCGGAAGATCAAGCAGGGCTTGCAGCAAGCGGTGGAGACCGGCAAAAGGGCGCAAATCCCCTCCGCGAATAACGTGAGTGACACCCTGTGCCGCGTCATCCACGACGACAGCCAGATGATAGCTGATGCCGATATCCTTACGCCCGATCACTGCGTCACCATGCATGACTGACTTCACGGCATGACGGTGTCCCTCGCCATCCTTCCAGGACAGGTGTTTACCCACATGTTTAAACGCGGCTGCCACATCAAGCCGCCAGGCGTAGCGCTGCCGGGACATGTGTTCACGCTGCTGTTCCGCCTCAATCTTCCGGCATGTCCCCGGATAGAGTCCGGCGGTATCTTCCGCATGCGGCGCGACGCTCATACGATTGATTTCCTCCTGAATCCGGCGGCGGGTGCAAAAGCAGGGGTAAATCATTTCCATGTCACGCAGGTGTTCCAGCGCACGTTGATAGGCAGGGATATGTTCACTTTGGCGGCGCACATCCCCATGCCAGTCCACGCCCAGCCAGCGCAAATCTTCGATAATGGCATCCGTATATTCTTCACGGCAACGGTTGAAATCAATATCTTCGATGCGCAGCAGGAGTCTGGCGTGGTGTTGTGCGGCCCATTGCTGGCAGATCAGGGCGGAGAACGCGTTGCCGACATGCATAAGCCCCGTGGGGCTGGGGGCAAAACGGGTGATACGTGTCATGGGAAGGGGTCGGTCAGGCGGCTTGCCGCACCGTGGAACCGTTATGGTCGGCTGACGGAGGCAGGATGAGCGGCTGGCCTTCCTGCATGCGTTCCGGGCGCATCAGCATCTTGATTTCATCACCCGCTTGAAAACGGAAATCATCGTGAGGAAGGTATGATTCGCCCTCGCGGATGATGGCCATCGGCTGGATGCCGTGCGGAATGCGTGTATCAGCCATGCGCTGGCCAATCAGGCCGGAGTTTTCTTCCACGCGCCGAACTTCATAGGTCAGCCGTTTGCGGTAGGCCTGATCGTTCCAGTAGGTGAAATTATAGGGTTTGGCGAACAGGCGTTTGGCCTGCAACTGGTGAATCATGCGCGCGTGTTTGGTTTCATCTTCTTCCTGCAGGGCGACATAAATTTCCTGTACATGAAATTCATCCCTTGCCAATTGGGCGATCAACAGATTGTGATCGGAGGAGCCGGTCATGACAGCTATCGCACCGACCTCTTCCGCATGTGCGATTTCCATATACAACGGGTCCAGGGCATTGCCACGAACGGCCAGATAGCCTGAGCGTTGCAGCGTATTGATTACCTCGGCATTCATGTCGAGAAAGCGTACTTCCCTGTCTTCACCCAGAACTCGCCCCAGTTCCGCACCGATTTGTCCCCCTCCGATAATCAATACGGAGCGCTCCCCCGTTCCTTCCACTTTCAGCCAATGGCTTAACGGTGTGGCCAATATTCCGTAAATCAGCACGGAGAGGATGATGATGGTATAAACAAGTGATTCCAGCACCTCTCCTCCCGCCACGCCCTGTTCTTTCAGAACCAGGCTGAACAGGGCGGTGATAGCGGCAGCTACCACGCCGCGCGGTGCCATGCAGGCCAGATATCCCCTCTGTGATGTTGTCAGCTTCGATCCCAATGTGGAAAAGAGGGTTGTGAGAGGCCGCGCAATGAAGGCAAGCGCCAGGAAAATAAGTAAGCCTGTCTCCAGGTTATCGGCCAGTACGGCAAGGTTGAGGTCTGCGGCCAGCAGCACGAAAAGGACGGATACCAGCAACATCGAAAGGCTGCCCTTGAAGTGGCGCAGGCGCTGGATGTCCGGGAGATCCTGGCGTTGAAGCAATGCTCCGGCAACCAGTACAGCCAGCAGCCCAGCTTGGGAACTTAAGTGGTCCGCCAGTAAAAATATACCCCACACAGCGGCCAGAGTTGCGGTGGAACGCAGTTCCGTATCCTTTATCCATTCCCGATAAAGTGTTTTACTGAGTAACCAGCCACCTGCCCAGCCAACACTCGCGCCGATCAGGAATTTTGTAATCAGGTTCTGTGCGATAACATCAAACTCGAATCCGGTGACAAGCACTACCTGTAGCATAACGATAGCGAGCATGGCGCCGGTTGCATCGATCAGCATGGCTTCGCCGGTCAGGATATGGCGCAGTTCGCGGTCCATGCGCGTTTGACGAACGATGGGGATGATGACGGTAGGGCCGCCAACTGCCACCAGCGCGCCGAACAGCAATGACATTCCCCAGTTCATGCCACCTAATGTGTGTAGCAGTCCGCCGCCCACCAGCATGGTCAGCAGCGGGCCGAAGATCAGCAGTTTTCCCACAATCCATCCCTGCTGTTTCAGGGCGCGCAGGTTCAGATTTAATCCGCCTTCAAACAGAATTACGGCCAGCCCCAATTCAATCAGGGTGTGCATGGCTGGTTTGACGCTCTCCACATGCAGCAGATGCAGACCGAACGGGCCCAGCAACATGCCTGCGATCAGCCACAATACAATGGCGGGCAGGCGTATGCGGGCGGATACGATCTGTGTGGTAACGGCAATCAGTACGGCCAGTACAAATACTTCGGTGGGTTGAATGGCACCTGTCATTGATGGCAGGCTGCCTGTGTGCATGAATTCCAGCAAGCACATGGCTTGCTCGCTCACAACATTGGTAAATGGCAGACAGGGCAGGATATAAGAAAATCATCAGGTAAGTTGGGAGAGGTCTTTTTTGGGTGCTCATCAGGCATTGCAAGGCCGGTTTCTTGGCGCTATGGTTCGCCGCCCTATAACAAGGAAAAAATTGAAAAGGAAAGCTGGATTCATGTCGCTGGATTTGGAACAGAAAAACGAGATTATAAATAAATTCGCTACGCACGAGGGTGATACAGGTTCTCCCGAAGTGCAGGTCGCGCTGCTTACAGCGCGCATCAATGGTTTAAGCGAACACTTCAAGGCGCACCACAAGGATCATCATTCCCGCCGGGGTTTGCTGAAGATGGTTGGCACCCGCCGTAATATGCTGAATTACTTGAAAACCAAGGATTTCAATCGTTACCGCACCCTTATTGATGGTCTGGGATTGCGCCGTTAATTGCCCATTCGAGCGGTCCGGTTCTGTATTCAGGAGCGGGCCGCTTTTTCGTTGCTCTAAGCTGTTTCTGTTCCATGTTCCTGATGTGATTCCACAAAGGAAAATACATGTTTGATATCAAAAAAAGTACGGCCACGATTGCTGGCCGTGAACTCTCCATGGAAACCGGGCGTATCGCCCGTCAGGCCGGTGGCGCTGTTACCATTCAATACGGTGATGTGGTGCTGCTGGTTGCGGCTACCGCGGCCAAGCAGCCGTTGCAAGGTGTGGATTTTATGCCGCTTACCGTCCATTATCAGGAAAAAACCTATGCAGCCGGGCGTTTTCTGGGTGGATTCCTCAAGCGCGAGGGCCGTCCCAGCGAGAAGGAAACGCTGACTTCCCGCTTGATCGATCGTCCGATCCGTCCGTTGTTTCCCAAAGGTTATTTTCACGAGACACAGGTCGTTGCCACGGTTATTTCCGCTGACGAAGAAAACAATCCGGATATTGTTGCGCTCAATGGCGCCTCCGCTGCGCTGGCGATTTCCGATGTCCCGTTTAACGGGCCGATTGCAGCTTCCCGTGTGGGACTGATTGATGGCGAGTTTGTGTTGAACCCGACCTATGCACAAATGGAAGATTCCGATCTGGATTTAATTGTGGCGGGTACGCGTGATGCAGTGCTGATGATTGAATCCGAAGCCAAAGAACTTTCTGAAGATCAGATGATTGATGCGATTACCTTTGGCCAAGAAGGATATCAGCCGGTGCTCGATGCCATTGACGCTTTGGCCGCGGCGGCCGGGAAAGAGAAACTGGTTGTTGAACTGGCGGGCAATGATGCCGTGCAGGAAGCGGTGAGTGCTGCGTTTGAAGCTGATGTGCGCGAGGCGTATTCGATTGTTGATAAATCAGTTCGTTCCGCCAAGGTGGAAGGAATTCGTGCTGCGGCACAGGAAAAGCTGGCTGGAACGGAAGAAGAGCCAGGCGAGTTCTCCGCCAATGATGTGACCGCTGCTGTGAAGAGTCTGGAGAAGGACGTGGTTCGCCGTTCTATTATTGCCGGGAACCCGCGTATTGACGGACGCCGAACCGATCAGGTGCGCACCATTGATTGTCAGGTCGGAGTACTGCCGCGTACGCACGGTTCCGCCCTGTTCACTCGTGGTGAGACGCAGGCAATGGTGACCATCACACTGGGGACTGATTCTGATATGCAGTTGACCGAATCGCTGGAAGGCGTGGCCAAACAGCGTTTCATGTTGCACTATAATTTTCCACCGTATTCCGTCGGTGAAGCGCGCCGCATGGGCCCTCCGGGGCGTCGTGAAATCGGCCACGGGCGGCTGGCGCGGCGGGGAATTCAGGCTGTGCTTCCGAGTGCGGATGATTTCGGTTATGCCATTCGCTCGGTATCGGAAATTACCGAATCCAACGGTTCATCTTCCATGGCTTCGGTTTGTGGCACCTCACTGGCGCTGATGGATGCCGGTGTGCCGGTGAAAGCGGCTGTGGCCGGTGTGGCCATGGGCCTGATTCTGGAAAAAGACGGTTATGCTGTGTTGACCGACATCCTCGGTGATGAAGATCATCTGGGTGATATGGATTTCAAGGTGGCCGGAACCCGGGATGGCGTTACCACGCTGCAACTGGACATCAAGATTGGCGGATTAACCCGTGAGATTATGAAGGAAGCACTGGCACAGGCGCATGCGGGCCGCATGCATATTCTGGATGAAATGGCTAAGTGTATTGAAACACCGCGTGCCAGCATTGCCGATCATGCACCACGCATGTTCACCATGAAAATCAAGGCGGACAAGATTCGTGAAGTCATCGGTGCCGGCGGCAAGGTGATTCGCGGTATCGTTGAAGAAACCGGTGCCAAGGTAGACATTGAGGACGATGGTACGATCAAAATCTTTGCGGTGACCGGCGATGCCGGAAATGCGGCGAAGAAGATGATCGAGGATATCGTGGCTGAGGTGGAAGTCGGTGCGGTTTATACCGGCAAGGTGGTCAAGCTGATGGATTTCGGCGCATTCGTACGTGTTGTTGGAAGCACGGACGGGCTGGTTCATATCTCACAGATTGCCAACCATCGTGTTGAAAAAGTGTCCGACGAGTTGAAGGAAGGTCAGGAAGTGCGCGTCAAGGTGCTGGATGTGGATCGCAATGGCCGTATTCGCCTGTCCATGAAGGCGCTGCTGGAAGAGGACGTTGCCGAAGAAGCCTGATTTATACGGAGTAGGGCGGGGGAAGAAGGAGGCGGGTTTTCCGCCTCCTTCTCTTTTTGGGGGGAATCAATGACCGTGTTTCCTATTCATGAAACGCAAATTCAGAATGGCCCGCTGTTGATTACGCATGCCATGCCAGACACGCAGACGGTATCCATAGGAATTTTTCTGAATGTTGGCAGCCGCGACGAAAGTGATGCACAAGCGGGTATCGCACATGCGCTGGAACATATGTTGTTCAAGGGAACCCGCGAGCATGATGTTCACAAGTTGAGTGAACTGCTGGATGAACTTGGTGGCACAGCCAATGCATTTACCGCCCGCGAACACACCTGTTTCCACATGCGTGTATTGCGCGAGGATTGGCAAAAAGCGGTGTCCGTGCTGTGTTCAATGGTGCTTACACCAACATTGCCGGAAGATGAATGGCGGCGGGAGCGCGAGGTTATTTTTTCTGAAATGGCCATGGCGGAAGATGTGCCGGAGGACTGGGTGTTTGACCGGCATGTTGAAGCATTGTTTCCCGGTCAGGCTATGGGACGGCCTATTCTGGGCACCCGCGAAACACTTTCGAACCTTGGCAGAAACGAGCTTCGCACTTTTCTTGAGAGCCGATATCGCCCGCCCCGTATGCTGATTACCGCCGCGGGATGCGTGAAGCATGCGGCATTGCTGGAGCATTTGAATCACTATCACTGGCCACAGGCAAGTCAGAACATGGAACGTGAAATGCCGCGTATGAATGACGGTGTTCAGAAGCTGGAACGTGACGATGAGCAGGCGCATGTCGTGTGTTCCTTTCCCGGCATTGCGTCGGCATCGGATGAACGGCCTGTTGCGTGGCTGGCTAATCAGATGCTGGGCGGAGGCATGAGTTCACGGTTATTTCGTGAAGTGCGCGAGAAGCGTGGCTTGGCCTATGGCATTGGTTCACACCTCTCCAGTCTGAGTGATACGGGAACCTGGACCATCAGTGCCAGCACCGACCCTGACCGGCTGGGAGAGTGCACGCGCGTGATCCGGGAAGTTTTTAGCTCATTTTGTGATGTGCTGAATCCCCTGGATTTGCGGCGAGCCAAACGGCAACTGGAGGTTTCGATGCGCATGGGTATGGATTCCACGGATGCTAATATGCTGCATCTGGGTGCGCGTTTTGATGAGGAATCGATACAGCCGCAAGACGAATGGGTGGAGCGTGTGCAACAGGTTGAGCTCGAAACGCTTGGTGCATGGGTAGAAGCCCACCTCGGTGCACCAGCCTTGTGGAGCTTCAGTGGTTCCGATAAAGCCCTGAGTTCCCTGCCGGAGGATTTGCAGGCAGGTTTGCAGGCATAGGGCTGCGTGGTTACAGTGCCGCTACTGTGGCTATGAAATTGTGGAATTGCCTGAAAGAAGATGTCGCCAGCGCCTTTGACCGTGACCCGGCTGCTCGTTCAACGCTGGAGGTTGTTACAGCCTATCCCGGCCTGCATGCGATCTGGATGTTTCGCATGGCCCATTGGCTGTGGGTGCACCGGTTACGCTTGCCGGGGCGGCTTTTATCGCATCTTACCCGCTGGCTAACCGGTATCGAAATCCATCCGGGCGCCACCATTGGCCGGCGTTTTTTTATTGATCATGGTATGGGCGTGGTCATCGGTGAAACAACCGAAATCGGTGATGATGTGACGTTGTATCACGGCGTAACGCTGGGCGGTACGACATGGCAGAAGAAGAAGCGCCATCCCACGCTGGAAGACGGTGTCATTATTGGCGCGGGCGCCAAGGTGCTGGGCGCGATTACCATTGGCGAACAGTCCCGGATCGGGGCCAATTCGGTGGTATTGCAGGATGTGCCCGCGCATTCCACGGTGATCGGCATCCCCGGCATGATCGTCGGTACGACCGAAACCATCATTGAGGGCGGTAAAATCAATCTGGACCATCATCTTATGCCAAACCCGGTAGCGGAGGCGCTGCGGCATGTATTGAAACTGGTTGACGATGTGAATGAACGCATTGACGAAATCCATCCCGAAGCCAGGAAAAAGAAGGGTCATATGCAGGATGTTGAAAAGGATATGAAAAAGGAACATTCAGACCTGGACCGCTTTCTCGGTGGCGGGGGTATTTGATTTTTCGCACTCCCTATTAATACTTGACTAAAATAGTCAAGTATATAGAATACCCCCTGTCATTACTCAGGTATTATTTTTAAAGAGCTTGTAAAGGGAGCGTGTATGCGTTTAACGAGTAAGGGTCGTTATGCGGTGTCAGCCATGGTGGATTTGACCAAACATCAGTATGGCGGGCCGGTCAATCTGGCGGCAATTTCCGAGCGTCAGTTTATATCACTGTCGTATCTTGAGCAGCTTTTCCGGCGTTTGCGTGAAAGTGGGCTGGTGAAGAGTGTGCGTGGTCCCGGCGGCGGATATTTACTGAACAGGGAACCTTCGGAGATTTCCGTAGCCGAGACGATTCGTGCCGTGGACGAACAGATTCGGGCCACGCTTTGCGTCAATGCCCTGCGGGGTTGTCATCGCGGCCACCGTTGCGATACCCACGAATTATGGGACTCTCTGGGCCAGCATATCTACCGATTCCTGGATGTGGTGACGCTGGAGGATGTGTGTGAGAAACGCGTACATCTGGATACGGTGGAACTTGCGCCCGTGGATCATTATCTACAGGCTGAAACCCCGGAATCGGGAGTCGTGATGCATGAGCGTGCTGCGACGGTATCTTGACCATAACGCTACCTGTCCACCGCTAGACTCGGTGCTGGCAGCCATGGACAAGGCTGCCATACATGCTTTCGGTAACCCTTCCAGCCTGCATTGGGCGGGACGTGCCGCCCGGCAGGTTCTGGATGACGCACGCGAGGAATTGGCCGCATTTATCGGTGCGGAGAGTGGCTCAATCGTGTTTACTTCCGGCGGCACCGAGGCTAACAACCTGGCCATTCATGGCTGGTGTTCGGCGCAAAAGCCGGGACGTGTGATTACATCAGCCATTGAACATCCATCCGTATTACGCCCGCTGGAATACCTGGAAACAGCAGGTTGGGAAGTCATACGCCTGCGTCCGGATAAAAATGGTGTGGTGTGCGCCGAAGATGTGGCGGCACACATGGATGATCGCACGCGGCTGGTGGCCTTGATGGCCGCCAACAATGAAACAGGTGCGATTCAGCCAGTGGCGGAAGTGGGCGCTATTTGCCGGGAGCATGGAACGGCCTTTCTGGTGGATGCGGTCCAGGCTCTGGGTAAAACAGACATTGATGTTCGCGAATGGAATGCCGACTTTGTTTCTCTTTCCGCACACAAGATTGGTGGTCCCAGAGGCGTTGGCGCACTGATGATCCGGCGGGGCCTTAAAATCAATGAGCTGGCACCCGGCGGTGGCCAGGAGCGCAAACGGCGATCGGGCACGGAGAATGTTCCCGGGATTGTGGGGTTTGCCGTCGCCTTGGGACAAATCAATTTTGTGGCATTAAAGCCGTTACGGGATGAATTTGAGCAGAAACTGCATGAACGCTTGCCGGACGCGACGGTGTTTTCTGAAAATGTATTGCGCACTCCGAACACCAGCATGTTCTGTGTGCCCGGTATGGAAGGGGAGACGCTGCTGATGCAACTGGATCTGGCGGGATTTGCTGTTGCTTCGGGTTCCGCCTGCTCCTCCGGGGAACGGGAGCCATCACATGTATTGTTGGCTATGGGAACGACGCATGAACAGTCCCGCAGTAGTCTCCGTGTCAGTTTTGGTCCGTCCAGTACCATGGAAGATGGGGTTGCGCTGGTGGATGCGCTGGTTCGTATCCGCGAACGGCTGATGTCCATGGCGGGTGCGGCATGATATTTACGGAGTAGGTATGAGCAAAAAGGCAGTTCGCCCCGATATTCAGCTGACAGACGCAGCAATTGCACGGATGCGTGAACAGAGCCTGAAACAGGGCTGCACCGGAATTCGTTTGTCCGTGAAAGAGGCCGGGTGTTCCGGGATGGAATATGTGGTGGATTTCTTTGATACGCCGAAGACCGGCGATTTCGTGTTGCCGTTTGATGGTTTTTCGTTGTATGTGGATGCCGGATCCTATGAGAAGGCATTGAAGGGATTAACCGTGGATTTTCAGCAGGATGCTCTGTCGTCGGGCTTTGTGTTCATCAATCCGAATAAAAAAGGCGAATGTGGTTGCGGGGTTTCCTTCAGCGTGTGATACGCTTGCCGTGTGGCTGTCTCCACAGTTAACATGCCAACCTTCGGGAGGAACCATGAACTTCGTACTGTTATCTATATCGGGACACGATCGGCCCGGCATTGTCCGCGATGTTTCCGAAGCGTTGCTGGATGTAAATGCCAATATCAACGATTCTTCCATGACGGCACTGCGTGGCCGTTTTACCATGATGTTGATCGTATCTTTACCTGAAGACGTCAAGCTTGGCGAATTGAAAGCCACGCTTGCAGATTTGGAGCAACGGACGGGTTTGAGCGTTCAGTCCCAGCCTGTCACCGATGACGAAGCACGCCATATGCCGCCGGAGCCGGACCATGTGGTGACCGTCAGCGGTGCGGACAAACCGGGCATCGTGCATGCTGTTACAGATTGTCTCGCAGGATTGGATATATCTGTTGTGGATCTCTCGACCCGCCTTGGTGAGAGGGGAGAAGAGAAGCCCGTTTACATGATGGCGTTGGAGGTTGCTGTTGGCGATCAGGTTGAAGCTATGCGCCAGCAACTGGCTGAAGTGTCCGGACATTTACAGGTTGATATCGAGATTCATCCGATGGAGTCAGAGATACTCTAAATGGCCCGCCAGCGGAAAGTCCGCTCGATTATCGTTTTACCCGATGCGCGGTTGCGGCAAGTCTCGCAAGCCGTTACTACGTTTGATCAACACCTGGTCGAACAGTTTGCCGATATGGAGACCGCCATGCGTTCCGGGCCAGGCGGTGTTGGTATTGCCGCACCTCAATTGGGCGACAACCGGCGTATGGTGGTTGTTGATTGCACTGTAGCCAGACATTCCTGTCGCAACCACGGGCTTCTTCACCTTGTGAATCCGGGAATCATCGAACATTCAGATGACGAAATTTTGGGGCGGGAAGGCTGCCTTTCCGTACCGGACTGGGTTGGCATGGTGTCGCGGGCCAGAATGATTCACCTGAAATACCAGGACATGCAAGGTAAGACACACGAGATGGAAGCATCCGGTTTTGAGGCTCGTGTGATTCAGCATGAGGTGGATCACCTCGACGGTATCCTGTTTATCGACCGGGTGGTGTCCACGCATGATCTCGTCCGGCGTATGGAATAGGCCGGGCTAAGCGCTGCTTCAATGAAATTGTTGATTCGGCTGGTCAGCCAGCGATTTTCCGAGGTCTTGCGCAGTTTGTGGCCGGTGGTGACGCTCCTCTTTGTTTTTCAGTGGCTTGTCCTGCAACAGGCCGTTGAACATCCATTGCAGATATTGGCCGGGTTGGGATGGATGGTACTGGGCCTGATGCTGTTCCTTGAAGGGCTTCGCATGGGGCTGATGCCACTGGCCGAGAATCTCGGAGCCCTGTTGCCGACGCGTTTTCGTCTGGAATTCCTGATGCTGATAGCCTTTTTGCTTGGTTGGGGTGCAACGCTTGCTGAGCCAGCAATCGCATCACTTGCCTTTGCCGCGCCGCCCGAGGTGGAGGCCATGCCAGGTCATCCACTGAAGAACAGCCTGTTGCCGCACGCCATTGGCTGCGGCGTCGGCGTGGGCCTGGCGCTTGGCATGTTCAAGATATACAAGCGTCTGCCGCTCTACCGGATTGTTCTCCCGACGCTGGTGCTGGCTTCTTTTCTTGGCGCCGCGAGTCAATGGCGCGGCACGGGGTATCTGAATGTTGCATGGGATGCCGGCGCCGTGACCACGGGGCCGGTGACCGTTCCCATTATCCTGGCGCTTGGGCTGGGTCTTTCGCAGGTCATGCCCGGCGAAGGTCGTTCCGGGCTGGAAGGTTTCGGGCTGGTTACGCTGGCCAGTCTGTGGCCGATTATCATGGTTATGCTGCTGGGGTTGTCTATATGACTGCATGGTTGAGTGCGCTGGAAACAGCGGCTGAAGCAATTATACCCCTGGTGCTTGGCATGCTGTTCCTGCAACGTGTCATTCTGGGTTCCAGAGCGGGCATTAATTTGCGTATGTTCATTGGTCTGCTGCTGTGTGTAGTGGGATATATGGTTTTTCTCAAAGGATTAACAACCGGGCTTATGCCTCTGGGTAGTCAGGTAGGGGATCATTTGCTAGCTGCCGCAACCGATCCGTCGGGGCATGTGTCCATCAGCGGAACACTGATTATTTTTGCGCTGTTGCTGGGTTATGGTGCCACCATTGCCGAGCCGGCACTGGCTGCCATGGGGATTGAAGTGGAGCAAATCACCAGTGGCGCCTGCCGCCGTACATGGTTGATTCATACGGTCGGCACGGGTGTGGCTCTGGGCGTGGCGGCGGGGCTTGTCATGACGGTGCTGGGATTGCCCCTGTGGTATTTTATTCTGCCTGCCTACAGTTTACTGGCCCTTCTGGGTTGCATGGGGTCGGATCGGTTCAACAATATTGCATGGGACTCAGCAGGAGTGACCACGGGGCCAATTACCGTTCCGCTGGTGCTGGCTTTGGGGCTGGGCGTAGCGCCCGCACCGCTGCATCAGGCATTTGGTATTCTGGCGCTCGCATCAGCGGGGCCAATTTTTACAGTTTCAATCATGGGCGCACTCATTGAGCGGGCCCAATCGCAAGGAGGAGCGCATGTCGCAGAAAAATGAACTTATTATTACGGTGGTACAGCGTGGTGAGGCGGAGGCCTTGATTGAGGCAGCGGCCAGGGCAGGGGCGACCGGTTCGACCACGGCCTATGGGCGTGGTTCCGGGGTACGGGAAAAGCTGGGGGTGCTGGGCAGCCTCATCCAGCCGGAGAAAGAGGTCGTGTTCATCGTGGTTCCGGCCAAAATTACGGACAAGGTACTGGATGCCGTCGTGGAAGCTGGCAAGCTGGAAGAGCCCGGCATGGGGATGGCGATTACCATGCCATTAAGCCGTGTGGTTGGTTTGCATCTGGAGTAGCTGTGCTGTAAATCGGCTTTTCACGAATATCGCTTGGCTTCGATACGTTAGCCCATAGGATGCGCCCATGTCTCCAGACACATCTGAATCACACTTAATCATATTGCGGGGCGGCCCGGCACTCTCTGTTTTCCGCAAGCAAAAACTGGTGGACATGTTGCCGGGGCAAGGAATACCGGTGTCCGGCATGGAGGCAGCGTTTGTTCATGTGGCAGAGGTGAATGCCGCATGGTCTGAGAACGACACGAATCGGCTGGCGGAAATTCTCGGAACCCCGCCTCAAACCTTTGAAGCGAAAGCCTCGGATGGTCTGTTTCTGGTGACGCCGCGTATTGGCACCATCAGTCCATGGTCCTCCAAGGCGACGGACATTGCCCGGCTGTGCGGGCTGAATGCACTGCTCCGGCTGGAGAGGATTGTGGCTTATTCGTTCTCCGGCATGAATCCGGATACAAGTGAAACTGTTGCAAAATTCATTCATGATCGTATGACGGAATCGATTTTACGTGATCCTGATGACCTGACACAACTGTTCTCCCATCAACAGCCTGCACCACTGGTGAGCGTGGATATTGTTTCGGGTGGCCGGGAGGCGCTGGAAACGGCCAATCAGAACATGGGCCTGGCGCTGGCCGAAGACGAAATTGAATATCTGCTGAAGTATTTTATGTCTGCTGGACGCAATCCGACGGATGCTGAATTGATGATGTTTGCGCAGGCCAATTCCGAGCATTGCCGACACAAAATTTTCAATGCTGACTGGGCCATCAATGGCAGGCCGCAGGAGCAATCGCTGTTTTCGATGATTCGCCACACCCATGAAATGCATCCGGAAGGTACGCTGGTGGCTTACAGCGATAATTCCTCGGTGATCGAGGGAGTGAAAGCGCAACGATTTTATCCCGATACCAATGGCGCGTATGTCCGGCATGAAGTTGCTACCCACATCCTGATGAAGGTGGAGACGCATAATCATCCCACCGCGATTTCGCCATTTTCAGGAGCGGCTACCGGTTCCGGTGGCGAAATTCGCGATGAGGGGGCAACCGGTATTGGTGGTAAACCCAAGGCAGGATTGTGCGGGTTTGCGGTTTCCAATCTACGTATCCCGGATTTTGAACAGCCGTGGGAGCAGGATTTCGGCAGGCCGGGGCGTATTGCTTCGGCGCTGGAGATCATGATCGAGGGGCCGATCGGCGCGGCCGCTTTCAATAACGAGTTTGGCCGGCCCAACATCTGTGGCTACTTTCGTACATTTGAGCAAGAGGTGGGTGATACTCTGTACGGCTACCACAAACCCGTCATGATTGCAGGCGGGGTGGGCAATATTGATGCTCGCCACATCCATAAGCGCGAGGTGCCCGAGGGCTCCCTGATTATTCAGTTGGGCGGGCCCGCCATGCTGATTGGTCTGGGTGGCGGTGCGGCATCCAGCATGGATGCAGGCAGCAATGTGGAAGCGCTCGATTTCAATTCGGTTCAGCGCGGTAATCCCGAGATGGAACGCCGTTGCCAGGAGGTGCTGGATCGCTGCTGGCAGATGGGCTCAGAGAATCCGGTTCTGTTTATTCACGATATTGGTGCGGGTGGATTGTCCAATGCCGTGCCGGAACTGATTAATGATGCCGGACGCGGCGGCTGGATTGATCTGCGGGCCGTGCACAATATGGAGCCGGGCATGAGTCCGATGCAAATCTGGTGCAATGAGGCGCAGGAGCGCTATGTGCTGGCGATTGACAAGGTATCGCTGGCCTTATTCAGAGAAATGGCCGAACGTGAGCGCTGCCCGTTTGCCGTCCTTGGCGAAGTTACGGAAGCACGGAACCTTGCCGTGAATGATCCGGTTTTCAGCAATCAGCCCGTGAATCTTCCGCTTGATGTGCTGCTTGGCAAACCACCGAAAATGACGCGCGTGGCCGGGCATGTTCCTGCACGCACCGTTCCGCTTGAACGGGATGCCATCAATGTACGCGAGGCAGCCATGCGTGTGTTGTCTCTCCCCGCGGTGGCCGGTAAGGAATTTCTCATCACCATAGGCGATCGTTCGGTCACGGGACTCGTTGCCCGCGACCAGATGGTGGGACCATGGCAGGTGCCGGTGGCCGATTGCGCCGTCACCCTGACGGATTATGAAGGTCATTCAGGTGAGGCCATGGCCATGGGTGAACACACGCCGGTGGCGGTGCTCAATGGGCCGGCCTCCGGACGCATGGCGGTGGGTGAAGCCATCACCAATATCGCTGCGGCATGCATCGATAAACTTTCCGATGTGAAGTTATCGGCCAACTGGATGGCGGCCTGCGGGCATGCGGGTGAAGATGCCAAGCTGTACGAAACGGTGAAGGCCGTAGGTATGGAACTGTGTCCGGCGCTGGGGATATCCATTCCGGTGGGCAAGGATTCCCTGTCCATGAAGACGGTGTGGGATGTGGTTGGCGATCGAAGTGAAATGATCAGGCGTGAAATGATTGCGCCGTTATCGCTTAATGTATCGGCCTTTGCGCCGGTTCGTGACGCGCGCAAAACGTGTACGCCGGAGTTGCGGATGGATCAGGGCGATACCGACCTGATTCTGATTGATCTGGGGGATGGAAAACACCGGCTCGGCGGTTCGGCGCTGGCGCAGGTGTACGGGGCAAGCGGCGAGGAGACGCCCGATGTGGATGATCCGGCATTATTGAAGGTGTTTTTCAATGCCATTCAGCAATTGAACCGCCGGAATCTGTTGCTTGCCTATCATGACCGATCCGATGGCGGTTTGTTCGCCACCCTGTGTGAAATGGCCTTTGCCGGGCACGCGGGTATGACGGTGCATTTGAATACATTGGGGGATGATGAACTGGCCGTACTCTTTGCCGAGGAGTTGGGTGCGGTGATTCAGATACGCAGGGCAGAGCGTGAGACCGTGCTGTCTTATCTGGCCGATTGTGGATTGGCGCATGTCTCACATATTATTGGCCATCCGCGTAAGGATCGGATTGTTTTTATAGAGGGCCGGAAAGGCCCCCTGATTGATGAACCGGTCACGAATTTACAGCAGGTATGGAGCGAAACCGGTTACCGGATCGCCAGCCTGCGTGACAACCCGGAGTGCGCCGGGGAGGCATTCGAGGCTATTCATCATGACAAGGATGGCGGGCTGTTCGCCGAGCTTACGTTTGATCCGTGTGAGGATATTGCCGCACCGTTTGTGAACCTGACCAGACCGAAAATGGCTGTGCTGCGTGAGCAAGGCGTGAACGGTCAGGTGGAAATGGCGGCGGCCTTTGACCGGGCGGGTTTTGCGTGCGTGGATGTACATATGTCCGATATCATTGAGGGGCGCATTTCTCTGGCAGATATTCAGGGACTTGCGGTCTGTGGCGGGTTTTCATTTGGCGATGTGATGGGAGCCGGGCGCGGCTGGGCCAATTCGATTCTGTTCAATCATCGGGCCAGGGATGAATTCGCAGCCTTTTTCCATCGTTCCGACACCTTTGCGCTGGGCGTATGCAATGGTTGCCAGATGATGGCAAACCTGAAATCCCTGATTCCGGGAGCGCAGCGCTGGCCACGCTTCGTACGCAATCGTTCCGAGCAGTTTGAGGCAAGGCTGCTGATGGTGGAGGTGCTGGATTCGCCATCGATCTTTCTGTCCGATATGGCCGGTTCCAAACTCCCGCTAGTGGTAGCGCATGGTGAAGGTAGAGCCGAATTCGACTCAAATGAGCAGCAGGCTTTTGCCATGGCATCTCTCCGTTATCTGGACCCGGACGGGAGGCCTGCAAGCACCTATCCGTATAATCCAAACGGTTCACCGGATGGTTTAACCGGATTCACCACACCCGATGGGCGTTTCACTATTATGATGCCGCATCCGGAGCGGCTATTTCGAACGGTGCAACACTCGTGGCACCCGGCGGAATGGGGTGAGGACGGGCCGTGGCTTCGCATGTTCCGTAATGCCCGCAAGTGGGTGGGGTAGCTTGTCTTTTTAGGTGGCGTGAATAACAGCCATCTGATAACTTCCCGGCCCGTCTATGAGTAAGCAAACACGTTTCGTTTTTGTCACCGGCGGGGTCGTATCTTCGCTCGGTAAGGGTATTGCCGCCGCCAGTCTGGCCGCACTGTT
>BTQQ01000006.1:0-25856 GCA_036985955.1 Zetaproteobacteria bacterium
GGAGGTACATGATGCAGGTTTCCGTACGCGAGTTGAAAAACCATCTTTCTGAGTATCTTCGCCGAGTGGAGCAGGGAGAAGACATCCAGGTTGCACGCCGCAATGAGGTGGTGGCGAGGCTGACGTCCATACCTCGCACGGCATTAACCCGTATGCCGGGGGTGTCCTGGAACGGGCTCAAGGCAAAAGGCGGGCAATCGAGGCCGGTGATATCGGGGAAGAGTGTTGCTGATCGCGTGCTGGATGATCGGGGGTGATTCTCTATCTGGATACCTCGGCACTCGTCAAAGCGTATGTGGAAGAGGAGCATTCCCGGAAGGTGTTGCAGGGCATGAATGCGGCTACGGCCAGCGCCAGCCACAAGGTTGCCTATGTGGAGGCTCGTGCTGCCTTTGCCCGTTTGCAACGTGAACATGTGCTGGATGATTCGGCATGGGAAAGCCTGAAGTGTGAGTTTATAACGGATTGGGAGAATTATGTGCAGATTGGGACAACGAAGCCTCTCCTTGTCCACGCAGCCGAACTTGCCGAGGCGTTTGCCCTGAGGGCCTATGACAGTATGCATCTGGCAGCAGCGCACATGTTGCATGAGCAATCAAAGGAGCCGGTTATATTTGCCTGCTATGACCGGAGACTCAATCAGGCGGCAGAGGTGCTTGGGATGCGCCTTCTGGAAGGCTGAGAGCTTTATGGATCAGTGCATGAATGCCTGGATATTTGCCTATAGGTACGGGGGATCACTGCTGCGGATGGCCATCGGGGGGAGCAGAGTAATCCCTGATTGCAGACAATAGAGTCTTGCGGATTGGAAATCGGTAGACTATAACGTGCAGACTACCGGATTCCGGCAGTTAAAATCTATAAGGAGGGTAAGATGAAAAAGTGGATAATGTTATCGTTAATTCTGATATTCGGTTCTGTGCAACCCGCATGGAGTGCTGGCGATCAGGACTTGGCAAAGGTTGCAGCCAAACAGGCTGGCGTCACGCAGAAACAGGCGCGCGCTGTGCTGGATGCGGCCAAGCAGGAAATTGTTGCGCAACTTAAAGCAGGTGAAGAAGTTCGGCTGAAGGGGCTAGGCAAGTTTTATGCAAAGCACAGGAATGCGCATCAGGCGCGCAATCCGAAAACAGGAAAGAAGGTGGACGTGCCAGCGCGTAATTATCTGCGTTTCAAGGCATTTGATTCCGGCAACTCAAAGCTGAATTAAAGGTCGAATATGTAACCATGTGCCCGCTGGCCCGTATAGGCTGGCGGGCATGATGTTTAACCTGCATGATTCACAAATGTTACCATGTCCTGGTGCCCCATCCCGGAAATTTATGAATGATGCAGGCTGATGAGGTGAACATGAAGGGAATCATTCTTGCCGGCGGTTCCGGTACCCGGTTGTATCCGCTGACGCTGGCGGTGAGTAAGCAGTTGATGCCGGTGTACGACAAGCCAATGATTTATTATCCCCTGTCCACATTGATGCTGGCTGGCATCCGGGAAATGCTCGTCATTTCCACGCCGCATGATCTTCCCCTGTTTCAACATCTGTTGGGCGATGGAAGTGCCTGGGGTTGTTCTTTTTCCTATGCGGTTCAGCAGAAGCCGCGAGGACTTGCCGAAGCATTCATCATTGGCCGGGATTTTGTGGGAACGGACCATGTTTCGTTGATTCTCGGGGACAATATCTTCCATGGGCAGGGGCTGGCGTCCAAGCTGGAGAGGGCGGTAAGCCAGCAGAGTGGGGCAACGGTATTCTGCTATCAGGTGCGCGACCCCGAGCGTTATGGTGTTGCGACCATGAATGATACAGGTCAGATCACCGCCATCGAAGAAAAGCCCGTTGCACCCGAATCCAACTGGGCTATCACCGGGCTCTATTTTTTTGATAATGACGTGGTTGATATTGCTGCCGGTGTAAAACCATCTGCTCGCGGTGAACTCGAAATCACTTCAATTATTGATGAATATCTTTCACAGGGGCGCCTCAGCGCCGAGTTGCTGGGCCGTGGTGCGGCCTGGCTGGACACGGGAACCCATGAATCCCTGATGGATGCAGCGCGCTATGTTGAGGTGATTGAGCGCAGGCAGGGGATGCGTATCGGGTGTCCGGAAGAGGTTGCCTGGCGTATGGGCTACATTGACGATATTCAACTTGAGCGGATCGCGGCCACTTTAAGCAAGAGTAATTATGGTGAATATCTCTCCACGCTGTTGAAAGGGCTGTGATGGCATTTCATCCGGAGAGAATGCTGGTCACGGGCGGCGCCGGATTTATCGGCTGTAATTTCGTGCGTCATATGCTGAAGACCGATCCGGATGTGCATATTGTGAACCTGGATGCGCTGACCTATGCCGGATCGCTGGATAACCTGAAAGATTTGCCCGATGCATCGCGGCATACCTTTGTGCAAGGTGATATCTGTGACCGTAAGCTGGTGGACAGGCTGCTTCGTACGCATGAAATCGACACCATCGTGCATTTTGCCGCCGAGAGCCATGTGGATAATTCAATCACAGGCCCTGCCGTTTTTGTACAGACCAATGTGATGGGTACGTTCACGTTGCTGGAGTCTGCCAGACAATGCTGGCTGGAGGAAAAGAAATGGGATAAAGCGCAATGCCGATTCCATCATATTTCTACCGACGAGGTTTATGGCACGCTGGAGCAGGATGATCCGGCATTCACGGAATCGACTCCTTATGCGCCCAATTCACCTTATTCGGCGAGCAAAGCGGGTTCGGATCACCTGATTCGGGCTTACCACCATACCTATGGTCTGCCGGTGGCAACCACCAACTGTTCCAATAACTATGGGCCATATCAGCACGATGAGAAATTCATTCCGACGGTGATCCGCTGCTGCCTGGAACGGAAGCCGATTCCGGTTTACGGGGATGGCAGTAATATCCGTGACTGGTTGTATGTGGAGGATCATTGCCGTGGCATTGATGCGGTGATCCGGGCAGGACGGCCGGGAGAAATATACAATATCGGTGGCTGCAACGAATGGACGAATCTCGATATCGTGCACCTGATTTGCCATCTCATGAATGAGAAACGTCCTGCCCATGCACCGCATGAGCGGCTGATTGAGTTTGTGACCGATCGCCCCGGGCATGACTGGCGATATGCCATCAATGCAGGAAAAATGACAGGTGAACTGGGCTGGAAGCCACAAGAATCCTTTGAAACGGGGATCGTCAAAACCATCGAATGGTATCTGGCATGAAGCCCGATAGCGGAGGCTGGTGGAAACGCCGCTGGGCTGTATTGGCCCATGATGTCCTGTGGATTCCGGTATCGCTGCTTCTTGCCTACTGGTTTCGCTTCAATCTGGGAAGCATCCCGTCTATTCAGCTTTCCGGTCTGTACTGGCTAATGATCGTGGCCCTGCCGGTGCAGGTGGTGTTTTTCCATCTGTTCGGACTGTATCGTGGTATCTGGCGTTTTGCTTCCGTCCCGGATTTAACGCGGATCATTAAGAGTGTGGCCGCTGGCGTGGCGCTGACCTTTGGACTGGTGTTTATCTTCCAGCGGCTGGAAGGGGTGCCGCGTTCCGTCCTGTTACTTTATCCGATGTTTCTGGTGGCAAGTCTGGCCGCGCCGCGTCTTTTGTATCGCTGGTGGAAGGATCGGTCCCTGCATTTGACTGGTGACAGGTCGCGTGCGCTAATTATAGGCGCGGGCCGCGCGGGTGAACTGCTGTTGCGTGACCTGCTGAAAGGCAATGCTTATCTGCCTGTCGGCTTGCTGGATGACGATCCGGACAAACGGGGGATGGAGATTCATGGTGTCCGTGTGTTGGGAGGACTGGATGATATTCCGGCACAGATTCGCACCATGGCCGTGGATGTGGTGCTGCTGGCCATTCCATCCGCTTCACACCAACTGGTCCGGCGTGTGACCGGGGACTGTCAGCAGGTCGATATACCGTGCCGCACGTTGCCATCTCTGACGGAACTGGCGGATGGCAGTGTTGAGGTGGCCAGTCTGCGCGAGGTGGCCATTGAGGATTTGCTGGGACGCGACCCCGTGATCATGGATGCGGAGCGTTTGACATCGCTGTTGAGGGATCGTTGTGTGCTTGTCACCGGAGCCGGGGGTTCCATCGGCTCCGAACTGTGCCGCCAGATTGGCCGCATGGCACCGGCGCGGCTGGTGATGCTGGATCATGCCGAATTTAACCTCTACAACATTGAACAGGAAATGCGGAGCCGGATGGGCGATATCTGTATTCCCCTGTTGGGTGATGTGCGCGATAGCGTGCGCATGCGCTGGGTGTTTGAGCATTTCCAGCCGGAGGTTATTTTTCATGCCGCTGCCTATAAACATGTTCCATTGGTGGAGGAGAATCCAGCGGAAGGTGCGAAAACCAACGTGTTTG
Organism: Zetaproteobacteria bacterium; assembly: GCA_036985955.1. Classification (GTDB taxonomy): domain Bacteria; phylum Pseudomonadota; class Zetaproteobacteria; order Mariprofundales; family Mariprofundaceae; genus JAUZQZ01. The sequence continues at coordinate 4,380 of BTQQ01000006.1, forward strand.
GCACATGCAATGTGGCCGATCTGGCAGTGGAGTTCGGAACGAAGGCATTTGTTCTGGTGAGTACGGACAAGGCGGTGAATCCCGCCAATGTGATGGGCGCATCCAAACGCGCTGCCGAGGTGTATTGTCAGAATCTGGATGCACTCAGTCCGAAAACGGCTTTTATCACCACGCGATTCGGCAATGTGCTGGGTTCCACCGGAAGTGTTGTGCCCAAGTTCCGGGCACAGATTGCCGATGGCGGCCCCGTGACTGTAACGCATCCTGAAATGACCCGTTTCTTCATGACCATCCCGGAGGCTGTAAGCCTGATTCTGCAGGCCGGAGCATTGGGGCAGGGTGGTGAGATATTCGTACTGGACATGGGTGAACCTGTGAAGATTGTGGATCTGGCCGAGCAGATGATTCGGCTGTCCGGCCTTGTGCCCAATGAGGACATTGCCATTAAGTTCACGGGCTTGAGGCCGGGAGAAAAGCTGTATGAAGAGCTATTCCACGAGGCCGAGCACTTAAGCGGCACCACACATCCCAAACTGATGTTGGCAGAATCGCGCGAAGCGGACTGGCCGGTATTAACGAACAAACTGGAACAATTGCGTGATGCCTGTGCCAGACGCGATACGGATCTCGTGCGTCACACACTCAAGGCCATTGTACCGGAGTTTCAGGGAGCATCTCCGGCGATGGCCAACGCAAAGCCGGATGCCGACGCTGTTATTCATTAGGGAATCACTAAACAGACTCTGCATGACATGGATGATACGTGATTGACACGTTGGTTGAGATCGCGGTCTTTGCGCCGCTGAATAAAACCTTTACCTATCAATGGCCGGAGTGGCTGGGTGAACCGCAGCCGGGCATGCGTGTTCATGTGCCTTTCGGACGCGGCAGGCGGTTGGGCGTGGTCTGGCGGACCACAGTTTCCCCCTCGGAGACCCCCATTGAACTCAAAGCCGTGATCGACCGCGTGGATGCGCGGCCGTTGTACGACTCCCGGCGCATGCAATGGCTTGAGCGCGCCTGTCGTTATTATGTGGCCGCACCGGGCGAATGCGCCGAAACTGCGTTTGCATGGGCCGGCAATGAGGACAAACGCCGTTGGCATTGTACCGATACGGCAGCCCTTTCCCTGTCGGATGACGAACTGGCGCAGGCATTTGCCCATCGTGGAACCCTGTCCGCCGCGACATTGCGCAAGAAGTTACCTGCGTCGGGTTTTTATCACCGTCTGCGGCAGGCTGTGGAGGCAGGCCATTTGACGGAGGCGCTTAACGAATCCGCATTACGCACATCTTTGGTCATAACTGCCGAGCCAGTCCCCGAACGTTTACTCCCCGCACAACAACAGGCTCTGGACAGGATTAGTCATACACCCGGGTTTTCGCCATTCCTGCTATTTGGATGCACGGGTTCCGGCAAAACGGAAGTCTATCTTCGGGCCGCCCGGCAAAGAGTTGATTCAGGCAGTCAGGTATTAATCCTCGTTCCCGAGATCGGGCTGACGCCACAGTGGCTGGCGCGCCTTGCCACCCGTTTCGAGCACATTGCCGTATGGCATTCGGGCCTTTCAGACACCCAGCGTTTGCAGGTTCGGCGAGATCTGCCGGATGTGGAAGTGCTCGTTGGCACCCGGTCGGCGCTCTTTTTGCCGCTGCCACGCTGTTCCATGATTGTCGTGGACGAGGAACACGACACCTCGTTCAAGCAACAGGAAGGAATGCATTATCATGCCCGCGATCTGGCCATATTGCTGGCGCAGGAAATGGATATCCCCATCATTCTGGGTACTGCAACGCCCAGTCTGGAGAGCTGGCGTCATGCAAGGGAAGGCCGCTATCAACTGCTGGAGTTGCCCGAACGTATTGCGCCGCATCCTGCTCCGGCGATTGAAACTGTGGATATGCGGGGTGTGGAAGCTGCGCTATCCGAACCGTTACTGGCGGCGCTCAGGGAAACAAAAGCAAAGGGCTTGCAGTCATTACTGTACCTCAACCGGCGTGGTTATGCCCCTGCGCTGATGTGTACGGCTTGTGGTGACGTGCCGGAGTGTCCGTCCTGTTCCTTCAGGCTGACATTGCACCGGCGAAAGAAACAGTTGCGTTGCCATGGCTGCGGCTTTGTCCGTCATGTTCCGGTTGCCTGCGAGCATTGCGGTGAGGATGCGTTGCTGCCACTGGGTGAAGGAACCGAAAAGGTGGAAGAACAGTTGGCTGCTACTCTGCCGGATTTGCGTATGGCCAGACTGGACCGTGATGCCATCCGTAACGAAACGCGCCTGATGCGGGTATTGGGGGATTTTTCATCGGGGAAACTGGACTGTCTGGTTGGAACCCAGATGCTGGTCAAGGGACACCATTTTCCCAACGTGACGCTGGTCGGCGTGGTCAATGCCGATCTCGGGCTTGGCTTGCCGGATTTCCGGGCGGGAGAGCGCTGGTGGCAGCAGATTACGCAGGTGGTGGGCCGCACGGGCCGTGGCAGCCACCCGGGAAGGATTATTGTTCAAACACGGAATCCTGAAGCAGAATGGTTGTCCCGTATTGGCGGTGAACAGGCCCGCGACACACTTGATATTGAACTTTCTTTGAGAAAAACACTGGATTATCCCCCGTTTGCACGCTGGGTTCGCATCATTTTTTCGTCCACGCGCAGTGATTCGGCCATTCAGGCGGCTGAACGCGTGGCACAGGCATGCACTGCTTATCTTCCGGAATCAATACAGTGCATGGGCCCAATGCCATGCGCCATTGAACGGATCGCGACGCGTTACCGTTTTGAACTGGTTCTTCGGGAGATAACGCGAAAGCATCTGCCATGGTGTCTTATGCCGTTGTTATCACGGATGGCGGTTCCAACTGCTGTACGCATGCGGGTGGATGTGGATCCGGTGGATATGATGTGAATTTACAATGGGGTCGAAAATCAGAGTGAACGTAATTCTTTGATGTTGTGGATATCAATGGTTTTACCATGCACGCTGATAAGTTTTTCATCACTAAGGTGATGCAGAATTCTGGAGAGTGTTTCCGGGGTGAGGTTCAGGTGTGATGCAATCGTTGATTTGTTTGCTTGCAGCGTGATTTGTGTTTCATTTGTTTCATCCGCATTTACTTGAAGATGTTGTAACAAGAACCCTATGACGCGCTGTTGACTCGAGTTAAGCGTGACGGACGCCAGTTCCGTCACCAAGAGGTGCAAGCGACGGCTTAGGCCAGCCAGCATGCTACAGGCGCAGGCAGGATTTTCGTTGATGCATTTGAATATCACTTCGCTGGGAAGGAATAAGATTTTGGCCGGTGTCATGGCCTGAACGGTTGCAGGGCTTGGTTTTTTGAGAAAGGCCATGGCTTCAGCGAAGGTCTGGCCAGGCCCGACAATGCGTGCCACATGCTCTTTCCCCTCCATGGAGAGGAAAGAAATCTTGATATTTCCCTGAGTCGTAATATAGAAGCCCTTGCACATATCCCCTTTATGAAAAACAAACGCATCTTTTTTCAGGGTAAGAAAACGGGCATGCTCAGCAATATATCTTAGATGTTCTTCGTCCATTTCCTTGAACAGCGGAACATTTCTCAATGCCATATAGGCCTTATCAACAGTCAATCTTCCCCCTCCCACTGGTTTAACATTTTGCACTATACAATTACTTGATAGTCACGTAAAACCAAAAAAATTGATTAAGATCATTTTTCAGTTATGCCAATCCTGATAGAGAGCAAATAACATGACCGACCTTGAAGAGATTCCCTCCAATTATACCTGGACCGATAACTATCTGGTCAATATCTACAAGGTGGATGACCAGCACAAGGCGTTGTTTGCCACAGCAGCCAAGCTTTACAAGCTGTTATTAGGGCATGAAGACCTTAAAGAGATCGACAAGATATTTTCCAGTCTTATCCGGCAGACCCTCGTGCATTTTCAAACCGAGGAAGAACTCATGAAAACTCATGGCTACCCGGATTATCCACATCATAAAGAGCTGCATGATATTCTTGTTCAGCAGTTAAAGGATATGCAGTCATCACAACAGACCATTAAATCCTTAAATTATTTACAACCATGGATTGAGAGACTGGAAGTCGCTGACTACCTGAGCGGGTGGCTTATAAACCATATTATCGATGAGGATAAGAAGTTTGGAGTCTTTCTGCAAGATAACGGGATAGAATAAAGCCAACTACTTTCCACTTTCCGACCATGTTTGATGATAAACCAGACTGAGAATGCTGAGAACCAGCAAAGCGGCGGTTACTGTATGCGCCACAACGAAAATGATGGGCATGCTGAATTGAACCATGGCCAGACCCAGGCCCAGTTGTACCGCCAGAACAGCAAATATCACCATGCCCATGAGGCGGAGTTTCCCACCCAATACGATGGCTCGCCAAGCCAGCCAGCCTACGTACAGCGCTGTTAGTAATGCCATGATACGATGTGTCATGTGGATGGAGGCGGCTATAGCATGATCGGTCATGACTTTACCGGAAGCATCCACGTCCAGACTTCCCAGAAATCCGAATCCCCGCAGTAAATTTGAACCCGACCAATCTGCTCCGATGCAGCCCGGAAGTCCGGTACATGCAAGCGCCGCATAATAAGCATCCGTCCACGCGCCCAGGGTGATTTGTATTGTGACAATAATCAGCCCGCCTGTGGCCCAGGGTTTCAAGTGGCGTGCTGTTTCCGTGAGCGGGATGACCTTGGCATAGATGTCCAGTGTAAGCCACCAGAACAGGGCAAGCAGGGCGATTCCACCGGTTAAATTGATGATCATGATCCAGGGATAACGTAGTGGGGACCCGTACCACGCGCCCAGAAAGGCCAGAAACAGGGATAGAATCAATGCCAGTATCGGCACAAGAAGTGGCTGGCGAAGGTGACTTCTTTTGCGTTTCAGAAAAGCTGAAAAGACAACGGCGATGATGAGCAGTTGTAGAATATTGGCGACAACACGGTGAACACGGTCGATAGTGGCTGAAGGTGTTATGGCGGAAACTGCCGTATGAGCCTTGCCTGCTTCCATCCCCGCTGTTGCTCCGCCTGCCGCAATCAGGCCATAGGAATCAGGCCAATCCGGACTTCCCATGCCGGCATTCATAAGGTGCATGATGGAACTGGCATAGATAAGAACCATGCACATCACCAGGGTTGCTACGATCAAGCGTGGATTCATGAATAATCCGGGCCAGGCCGTCTCATGGACCGTATAACAATCACCAGAAACACAATACCGCCGATGGTGGCAATCGTTCCCCCCATACCCATCAGGGCCATCCCCATGGTTTGCTGGATATTGTCCAGCACTTCAGCGCTGCCACCTACCTTGCGTGCCATGCCGTAACCACCAGCCCAGGCAAGACCCAGAACATGCAGTAACTGGCCGATGCCATATGTGTACACCTGTATTTTTGCCAGACGGGGTGGTATGGCTCCGAATCCGAGATGTGGCAGGATATCGTAGACCAGCGCCATGAAAGCCAGCGTGACCGCACCGGTGACGCTGTGATAATGGGCTGTTACCAGCGTGCTGCTTTCCCGTAGCATATAACCCAGTACGCCGCCCAGAGCGAATAGCATGATTGAGAGCCAGAGGGCGATGCGCAGCGGTTGTTTGTCGATCGTTGCTTTGGCTGTCCCGAACAGGCTCCACAGCACGGCCAGACCCAGGGGCAGAGTGGCGGCGGCACCACCGATCTGCATGTGCGTGGTGAACCATTTCTGAAAATTGATGGAGGTCACATTCATGGAGAGAAAGGCGATAGGTGTGAAGGCCACAGTAAACAGGGCCAGCGTGAAGAGTAGTGTTGTTACGCGTGGTGAAAGCTTAAATTTGACGCCACTGGCGGTTGCCAGCCACATCCAGGCAGCCAGCATGAGCAATGCATGGGTGAATTGCAGCACATGACCGCCAAGCCAGAATAACCCCTGGTAATAGGCCTCCCCGGAGGAATCAATTTGTGGCATGGTAAAAAATGCCCAGAAAAAGGCCATGATGGCCATGGTGGCGGCGTTTGTGGCCGTATAAATACCAAACCTCATGCTACCCGATGGCGTATTCACATGGAGTTTGGGAACCGAGATAAGCGCTCTGAGTACGAGCAGCGCAAAGCCGGAACCGGAAATAGCCAGGCCGGCAAAAAAGACCGGGCCATTTAAGAATGGAATATAATTGCTCATTACCGGATCACCGGCTCCCATAAAGGGGGAGATTGCAATGATGCCCACGCCCACGGATGCGATTATCAAAGCCGTCCAGCCCAGGGGAATGAATCGGTTGGTAGTATTCATATTCCACAATACGCCGGCAATGGCCAGAAACCAGAATACGTTTGAAAATATGACATGGATGACCAGGGATGTGTAAAAAACGTCCGTGTTGGGAACGATGTCTTTGACAAGGGGTGTGCGTGCTACAACCAGTAACAGAGCATACACACCGGCGATGAGCAGTGTTGCAATCCCCAGTTTCAGCCAGCCTCCGGCCAGTTTCCGGCAGCGGGAGTCATCGGGATAAAATCTGAAATCAGCCTGTGTTGTCATGGGTGGAAACTTTAGAGCTTTATAACGTTTACTCAAAGATAAATTGTTTACGGGTACTATCGAAATCAATAACCAGGGTTTGCAAAGGGGCAAGCACTACTGTTTTTTCAGCAGTATAGTCAAATATCTTATGATGAACATCATCTCCCATGCGTATACGGAAATGGTGTTTTCCAGCAGGAACAATAAAACGTTGATAGATCGGCGAGGGTAGATCATGGGATAGACCTCGAGGCTGGATTTTCGCCTGATAGATGATCTTACCATCCATCTTAAATTCAACTCTCAAGGGGGAGCGCTCACGGGAGCGTTTCCTGGCGCGCAATTGTGGTGGTAATTTTGCCATATCTTCTTTGGTGCGAGTATCCTTGAAGGGCTTTACGCGTTTGCCGGGATGAATAAAAGTAAGCTTGACCAAGGCCTGACCCGCCGGGACGTTGGTAAAGGTGGGCATGGAGGAGAAGTATCCGATAAAGGCGATGAACAGAAAATAGACAAGGCCCTGACCGAGATAACGCCATAAATTTTTCATTATTTTTGATCCTTGGCGGGGATCGCCTGCAAATCATGGGCAAAGGCCTCGATCTCCCGGGTCAGTGCTGACCGGTCTGCTTCAGCGGCCATAAAGAACCGGATTCGTTCGCGCGCCACCTTACGATGTAATTCCGGGTTACGCTCGTCATTCAGGCGTTGCTGCATCCATTGGTTGCCCAGACGGTGGAAACAGTCTCCCATGCGGCAGCCTGTAACAAAGACGCCATCAGCACCTTGGCGCAGCGCATAATCAATGAGGGAAGGCGGCAACATGCCGATGCATTCCAGACTGATACTTGCCGTATCCATACGATTCAGATCCGTGATATCCATCCCGTGATCACATCCAAAGACAAGCACTCGCCGCTCGCCTGAAAGACCCTGTAGTGCTTCAGAAGTGGCCTCACGCAAATGTTGCATACCGGACTGCGGCATTTCAATCGCCGATTTCAGCTCCTTTGTGTGGCGAAAAGGTGAAGAAAACGGGCAGGAACCGGTACAGATGCCGCAACTGACACACTTATTTTCAATAACTTCGGCTACATAATTGAAGCGGGGATGGTCATCCGTGCGAGGTTCCAGACGAATTGCCTCATAGGGACAGTCTTCCACACACAGATTACAGCCACTGCAGGATACGAGATCCACTTCGGCGGCCGGATCGCGCCGTTTGGGTGGAAGCCACGGCAACAACATGATAAAGATGGTGCCGCCACCGATCAATGCCCAGGCCACACTCTTGGGCAAGAGGGTCATCAAGGGGTAGGGGGCCAGATAGAACCAGTCAAAATGCAGTACGCCCGGGGCAACAGCAAGATTCGCCGGTGCCTGGCTCAGTGCCGGGTGGATGAGGGAAAGTAGCAGAAGGGCAAGCAGTGCTCCTATGGCTAATTTCCGAGGGGGGCTGACCTTGGGTTGGTGCAGCCGGTTGGTGTGGAGCAGCATGGCAGCCAGAAGAAACAGTGGCAGGCCCAGATGAGTGACCACCAGCAGCCGGAAGAGCGTATCCGTCATATTCGCATTGTTCAGGAAATTACGTGCTGTGGGTTCGGCGATAATCGGCAGCCAGTCAATCCATTCAAATGTCCGTACGGCGATAAATTGTGCCAGTTGATCCCAGACCAGAAAGTAGCCCAGCAATCCGGTGATAAATACTATCCAGAGCATGGGAACGCCGGTGACCCAGGAAAATGACCTGGCACCATTATACCGATCATTAAAGAAACGCCGCAGCATGTGCAGAAGCATGGAAATAACCATGGCATCCGAGGCATACCGGTGCAGACTGCGCATCACTCCACCCAGATACCATTGTTCATGCGTCATGTATTCAATCGAGGCATAGGCACCATCGACTTCCGTATCGTAAAAGATGTAGATGTAGATACCGCTGACGACAAGGATGTAAAGGAAAAAGAAAGTGAGCCCGCCCAAATAATACAGCGGGTTATTTTCCGGGCCAAAAATAGAGTTTGCCGCACCCTCCGCGAGCTGAAACAGCCGCCTGCCACCGCGCTGGGTGAATTTTAGAAAACGGTATACGACATTTCTCTGATGGGGTTTACTCAAGCAACACCTCCCAAATAGGCATATACTAAATGCAACGATGCCATGGTAAACATGATATTCATCAAGAAAGTGTTGATATCGATTGCCGTAAGGCGGCAATCGCGTTCTGCAACGCCTGCCGGTCGGGCGGTGCCGCCCAGCAAAGGCCAACCCTGGAGCGGTCTACTGAATGTCTCAGGAAGGGTTTGCGCTCATTGTCCAAACGATCTCTAAGCCATTTTCCACCAAGGCGATGATAACAGTCCCCCTTACGGCAGCCATTCAGCAGAATACCTGCCGCACCCTTGCGCAGGGCATGTTCGATAAATGCGGGCGGTAACATGCCAATGCAGGGCACAATTACAGGTACGGCAGCCTCCATGGCATGTATCCGGACATCGATGCCATGCTCGCAGCCTACAAGGAGCATCTTGTCTGTTGCTCCGGAATCTGACAAGGCACGATCAATCTGGTGGCGTATAGAATCCACATTCCACTGTGGCATTTCAATGCCACTTTTCAGGGCCTCGGAGCGCCCGAAGGGCAGCGCCGTTGCATGGCGGAACGGGTTGGATGATGGGCAGGAACCTGTACATATGCCACAGAGGACACAATTGTCGGCGATGACACCTGCTTCCTGCAGGAAGTAGGGGTGAGCGTCGCTCCGATCACGCATGGTGATTGCTTCGTAGGGACAGTCATCGGCGCAGAGGCCACAGCCGCTGCAGTAATCCAGATTTACTGCCGCCACCGGTTCGGACCTGGGACGCGGTGGCAGCCATGGCAGAAAGAGCAGCAACATGAGTGACGCCGCAAATATGACCCAGAGCGTGCTCATTGATCCGGTTTTCATCAGGGGATAGGGGAACAGGTAAAACCAGTCCATATTCAGAGAGCTTACCGCGATACCTAAATCCGCACGATCATGGCTGGTTGTGGGCCGGAGAAGTGACAGTAGTATCAGTGCTGCCAATGTTCCCAGTGCAAGCATTCGAGGCGGCAGGATTTGTGCCCGGCTGACCCTTTTCACATGGATCAGCATGGTGGCCAGAAGGAACAGGGGTATACCGATATGCATGACAATCAGCAGGCGGAAGAGCATATCAGTGACATCGGTATTAAGCAGGAAATTACGCGCCATGGGTGAGGCGAAAATGGGCAGCCAGTCGAGCCATTCGGAAGTGCGTACGGCGATGAATTGCCCCAGTTGATCCCAGACCAGCCAAAAACCGATAATACCGCTTAAATATACCATGACCAACAGAGGGACGCCGGTGACCCAGGAAAACCATCGTGGCCCACGGAAACGACCCATTACCAACTCCTTCAGGATATGCAACGCCATGACCAGAACCATGCTATCGGCGGCATAGCGGTGCAGGCTGCGCATCACGCCACCGAGATACCATTGCTCACGTGTCAGATACTGAAGCTGGTCGAAACTTCCGCTAACGGTTGGTTCGTAATAGAAAAACAGGTACGTCCCGGAAACAAGCATGATGTAAAAGAAATAGAATCCGAGATCGCCAAGGTGATAAAATGGATTATGCTCGCCGAAAGCTGAATTGAACCGGGCTTCAATAAAGTAGAAGACTGACCGGAAAAACCGGCTCAGCCACGAGTGATTACCACGGGTATCAGGCTTGCGATTCAACCTCTCAATATTCATCAACCTTTAACGCTTGAACCTGAGTATATTACCCTTCATGAATGCCGCAGGAAGCGGATAAGGAAGAACCCCGTGAGACTCAGCACCAATACGCCGACACTCATACCGAATATCATGGCATAATTAAACTTATATGTGCCTGTCGAGGGGTCATAAACCGTACAGAACAGACGCGCCCTGTTGACAAGTGAAGACAGGCTCAACGTTGCGGGGCTCAGGCCGAAAACCAGTTCTTTCATGGCTTCAGTGAGGTTGGATGGATCGAAATTCATGCCATAGATCTGCCGGTAAATCTTACCCTCCTTGTCCACAACCGTAGTCTGAATCAGATGGTCAAATCCCTTCGGTGATGGCACGAAGATAAAGCCAAGGTTTGCTGCCAGTCGGGTAATGGTGGTTTTGTCCGCACTGAGAAATTTCCAGTAATGTACATTGGATACGCCCTGTTGGCGTGCAAATGCGTGCATCCTTTCCGGCGTGTCGTGCAGGGTATCGAAACCGATGGTGACGATAGAGAACTTATTTTTTCCTACAGCGCTGCGGACTGCTTTTACGGCACGGGCAAGGTTTTGGGTTGTCGCCGGACAGATATGAAAGCAACTGGTATAAACCAGGCTGATAAGCAGTGGTTTCCCATGAAAATCCGAGAGTTTGACCAATTTACCGGCACGGTCATGAAAGGTATAACCGGAAAGTGTTCGGCCTATGGCATCCTGGCTATTCTTTAATGCTTTATCGCTGTCAAAATTCTCACCAAACGATTTCAGGTTCTGTTTGGAATGTTGCTCTGCCCCCTGTAGCCGGTTTTTGGCGTTGGCAAAAAAACCTCCGTCTGTTGATGCCTGCGCATATGTGTGGGGCCAGATAGTAAACATCAAGATATTAACCATAACGCTAATAAGTGCGGCTGGACGCAAAATTAAAACCTCCGAATTACGTGTTGATCAAGACGTAAAAACTGTCCATAGGTATGGAAACAAATACTGACCCTCTTATTGAAAAAATAAAAGGCCGGAAAAACAAAAGGGGCGCCCGTGCGGGCGCCCCTTTTGGCCGGTGATGAAAAATTACTTACGGGACATGTCCTGAGGTTTCCTGGGAGGGTAGGTCAGAGAACCGTTCAGAATGGACATGCCCCGCAAGCAAAATAACATCAGTGGATTCCCCAAATGGTCGCCAGATACTTGTACTGAGCGAAGTAGTAAACAATGAGGAAGGTAAGCAAGGTCAGGCAAAGTACCAGAGAACCTGGAACCTCCAGTCCCTTGATATGCGGCTCTGTTCCACCATGCAGTCGGGCAGCAACCACACCGGCCGGTTCGGCCAGCGGTGACAGAACACCCTTCTCCACTGTCTTACCCATGAAGGTAGCCAGTATGGAGATCAGGTAAAACAGCGCCCCGGTGCCTCCGATGACCGCACCAATTTCTGCAACGGTTACCAGCATTTGTACCGTAGCGGAGAATTGAAACGGCAGCGATGCATCGGCATAGGTGATGTCCCAGTGCCGTCTCGGTACGCCCAGATGTCCCGCAGCCATGAAGAACACAGCGAAGGTTCCCATACCCAGACCGAACAGGTAGGTGGACATCCTGGCCAGGCCCGGGAATGCCAGCTTATGCCGGGTCAGCAATGGTACAATCCAATAGCTGAAGGCAAAGAAGGCCAGCGTCGTGCCGGTCGCCACCGTGCCGTGGAAATGGCCGGGGACGTATGCTGTGTTGTGAATAATCATGTTGATCTGCTGATTACTCATGGTCACGCCGGTGATGCCGCCAAGGAAGCCGAATAGCACCAGGGACAGGAAGAATCCGGAGAAAACCGGGTTCGCCCACGGTGCCTTACGCAGCCATTCAAACAGACCGTGCGACAAGCCGCGCCGCCGTTGCGCCAACTCAATGCCGCCCGGCACGGTCAGGCCGTGAATCAGGCTACCGAGTACGGCCAGATAGCCGGCGTAGCTGGTGTTGAATGTGCGCCAGGCAAAGCTGGAGCCCGGGTCGGACAACAGATGATGCACCGAGCCGAGTTGCAGGGCGAACAGATACAGCACAAAGGCCATGCGGCTCACCTTCTCGTTGAGCGGCCGGGCGCCGAACAGCACGGCGGCCAGCGTATACCAGATGGTGATATGCACGACGATATTCATCTGCTGCGTGGAATGGGCCAGAGCCCAGAAGACCACACGATACATCTGCGCGTCCATGTTATGAATCAGACCCATAGACCACAGCAGGGTCGGAATCATGATGACTGCACCCATCACCCAGGTGAAGATGGCGATGATGGCATAGACCAGAATACCGAAGGTTGCCAGCGGCATAGAACCCTTATAGGTGCGTTCGTTCTTTGCCTTGATCAGGGTAGCCATGATGATAAACATCGGAATCAAGGCACCGACAGCGAACAGAATCACGCCGAGATAGAACAGCGGATGTGCTTTCAGCGGTGGATAGGCCGAGAACATGACCGTGGCCTGACCGATAAGCACCATGACCGTGGCCATGGCCGCGCCAATCAGCATCAGCCAGAAGCTGAACCAGGCAAGTTTTGGTGTAGCCAGCCGGGCATTGATTGGTGACGTAACAAAGTAATAGGCGACGCCCACTTCAAAGAAATGACACCAGAACAGCAGCACGGCTGCACCGTGGCCGGTCAGGGCAATATAGAACAGTTCTGACGGCAGAATGTGAATCGCCGGCCAGCGCGTCAGTGCGACAAGCAGGCCAAGCGCTCCGCCCGCCAGTAGAAAGACGACGGCGGTAAAGATATTTGCCTTCGCTAAACTAATAACCGGCTTGTTAAGATTCTGGCCGGTATCCGGACAGGTGATAAAATCCTGTGGATTTCTTAAGATTGCAGTTGCCATTATATTGCCCCTCCTATTTCTCCGCCTTTGACTCCACCCTTGCCGTCGAGAACGACGCCGTGGGCTGTGTCAATCACGTAAAGCTTGCCCGCCATCAAGTGATGGCCGAGTCCGCAATATTCATTACAGGTGATCCGGTAAACGCCGGTTTTATTGGGTGTGAAACGCAACACATAGTCGTAACCGGGGATCAGTTGTAGATTGAGAACGATGGGCAACAGCGAGAAGCCGTGATCCACGTCCAGTGACGAGATATGAAAGACATAGGTCTTGCCCAATTCCAGCACCGGGATAACCGGCCATGAAAACTGATGTGCGGCGATATATACATTGCCACCCGCAGGCACTTGAACGACGGGAACGTCCGTCTCGCCCTCAGCCATCAGATTGCCGGAGGCATCCTTCAACTGATACTGATCAACCATCTGATCAGCCTTGTTCGAGAAACCATCGAGGGTGACTTTGAATGCCTCGCCGGATTGTTCCTGATCGCCGACAAAAAACCATCCGACCATCCAGACAACCATGACCAGACACCATGCATAGGCAACGGCAATCCATATTTTTTCATCGGGACCCACAGGCAATCGCCACCAGTGACGTTGCGGTATAGGGTCCATACTTGTATAGCTCATATACATTTCCTCCCTTTTTATTTGTTATCTAATTAATATGTTTAAATGAATTGCTTACGGAATCGGAGCCGGTTGGGGTCCGACCGGAAAGGCGATCCATATAAACGGAATACCGGAATCAGGATAAATCCTCGATAGCACGCCACACACAAGTACGACGGTAGCAAAGACAGCCAACGCGACAAAAAGGGCCACAAGCCAATTTCGCGACCTGCGTTCCTTGGCGCTTAATTCAGGCATCTCTGTTGCGGTAGTCATATTATCAATACCCTGCTACCGGAACGCTAAGAACCTCCATGACACCCCAGAGCGTGTAGAGTAGCGTCGGGCTTGCAATGCCCAAAAAAAGCAGCATGGATGGGTCGTCCATGAATGCTTGCCAGCCTGCTACCGGGTCATATTCATCAGAATCAGGGTTTTCAGTTGGTGAATCAAAATCAGCCATAATCTAGAACCTCCTCTCTCGTTTTAGTGCGCTCAACACTCCCCCGGCGCATTAATTGCTGCCTTGATTTAGGTCAAGACCTGAGCGAAACTGCGGGAGTGATTTCCGCAACCAATGCGTGAAGCAGATTTCTAATGCGAAGCGGGCAAGGAGGCATTGATCTGCATCAAGGAATTACGGACTCACCTTTGCTGGAGTTCCTGTCCTGAGGTATTTATTAAAAAAGGAGGTTTGGAATGAAGAAGAAACATCTATTACTTGTTGTGGGCTGTGTAGCAGTGCTGGGTTTCAGCACGATACCGGCAGCTACTGCCGGTCCGGCAGGCAAGTGCAAGGCATGCCATGACTTTGGCACCAAGAACAAAGTCGGACCCGGTCTGAAGGGTATCGTAGGCAGAAAGGCGGGCACATTTCCCGGCTACAAGTACAGTGACTCCCTGAAGAATGCGAACTGGGTATGGGATGAAGATCATCTGCGCAAGTGGGTACATAACAGTAAGAAAGCGATCAAGGAGTTCACCGGTGATTCCCATGCCAAGACCAAGATGGGCAAGCAGAACGTCAAGGGAAAGAAAGCGGATAAGTTAATCACTTTTCTCAAGACAATATAACTTAACTGTAAGTTGAAATGTGGGGGTCTGTCAGTCTTGGCAGCCCCCTGCAATCGGATACAACTATGGACTTTGCTATCTATTATACGCTTGGTGCGGTCATTCTCTACGGCGCCACCAGTTGGATGCTGGATCGTGTTGAGGAAATGCGTGGCAAACGGTTTAAATACCGCACTGCCATATTCTTTATCATTCTTTTTGCGTTGGCCATGCTCTTGATGGAGGTTATTAATCCACCGCAACAAACTGCGCCATCCAACCAGGATATGGAAACAATTGCTCCCGTTCAGTAGGAAGCCTTAACCTGCATTATTTTACAAACACTACCGCGCCCTTGCTTGTTCCTTCCGAGCGATAAATCTTGTTATAAACGTTGTGTTTTTCGGAAGGTTTTTTTCATGGGAGGATGTTTGATTTCTTTCAGGGCCTTGACGATCTTAAGCGTCCGTTTGTCCTTGTAATGACAGGCCCTAAGTCATACCAAAGCGCTTTAGTCGCTTCCACATGGTTGTGCGCGACATGCCAAGCGTCCTGGCAGCTGCAGCCTTATTGCCTCCTGCTTCCTTCAGAGCACGGAAAATCATTTCTTTCTCTTCATCCGGCTGCATTCGGGAACGGTAGTAAGCCATCGGCATATTCCTGGTAGCATGATAGGCTGGAGTCGTTACCTTATTGTGGATTTCCGGAGGAAAATGTGAAGGCAGGATATTGGGGCCATCGGACTGCACGATGGCGAATTCCAGTATATTTGTAAGCTCACGGATATTCCCCGGCCAGTCATAATTTTCCAGCAACTGTAACGCCTCCGGTGAAATTTCCAGGTTTCGCCCGTACCGGCTCTCCATTTCGGAGAGCAGATGCTGGACAAGGAAAGGAATGTCTTCACGGCGTGAGCGTAATGTGGGGGTCTGTATCGGCAGAACACGCAGCCTGTAGTAGAGGTCTTCCCGGAATGTACCTGCTTTAACCATTTCCAGTAAATTCCTGTTTGTGGCAGCAATAATACGTACATCCACCTTGCGTGGCGTGTTTTCCCCCAGCCGCTCAACTTCACGCTCCTGTAGCACGCGCAGCAGCTTAACCTGAATAGCCGGTGATATTTCACCAATCTCATCCAACAGCAGCGTGCCGGTATGGGCAGCTTCAAACCGGCCCTCTCTCGCCGTTGCCGCACCGGTATAAGCACCACGGGCATGACCAAACAGCTCTGATTCCAGAAGGTTTTCAGCCAGCGCCGCACAATGCAGGCGAACATATGGCCCCCTGGAGCGGTTTGAGTTTTCATGCAGAGCCCGGGCAACAAGCTCCTTACCCGTACCACTTTCCCCCTCTATCAATACTGTGGCTTCACTTGTTGCTGCCCGCAGAATATTCTGAAACAGTTTTCTCATTGGAGGGCTACGCCCTATCAATCCTCCCATACGAATGCGTTCACTCACCTCTTCTTCAAGTTGACGCTCATGCGTGCGATTGGTGAGCAGAATCGCGCAACGGGCCAATGTTTTTTCGGAAGAAAGGGCGATGGCCCGTAAATTTAGCGACACCATAGTGCTATCCGGTCCGCTGAAAGTGACTTCCTCAACCTTTTCCCTTTCCATATCCTGCGTCATCAATGAACAAATGCCACTTTGCTCACACTCTTTGGAACAGGATGCGCCCGGAAACAAGTCCGGGCACAGTTGATTGATAAGATCAACATTTACATCTCCATCTTCCTTCTGCCCGATCATATTCAGCGCCGATTTATTGATGGTCACTATGCGTCGCTCCTTATCGAGGAAGAGGATGCCCTCTTCCATATTATCAACGACAAATGAAAGGTCTGGCAGGCTAATGAGGTCCATGTTGCTTACTCCTTGTGAACGGTTCCGTTCATATCTAAACGTTAATACTAACGTTTACTTTACAGTACTACAAGTGCCAATAAATTTGCTAAAGATACATATTATCTATTATTATCAAATAGATAGCCTATTCCTTATCAGTTTGGCACAGGCTTTGCTCTCTTGCTTAATATGCGCGATACGGATGGTATCCGCCAAAGGAGATTTAAATATGAAACATACAACTCATGCTTTTATCATTGCCCTGGGGCTTGTTGCCCCCGGTCTCGCTTCTGCAGCGCATTCCACCGATAATGGGAACGCTGTCCATAAGTACGACTTCACAGGTTGGAATGATGATGGTGGCATCAATGCCGCACGGTTGGCCTCGCTGAAGTTGCGCTTCGAGTACAACAATATCTATGAGCGTGATTTAGCGGTTCAGAATGATGCCGGTCATGGTAGCAATACTTCACGACTGGCCTCGTAGAGGTCGCACTATATCTATCCAACATGGCCTCCTCCCGGTTGGATAGATATTCCCGGCGACAGGGCGTACGGAGGAATATCCACCCTCCGCAATGTGCATCATGCCCGGCCACAATGAACTGGGTCCGGTAAACTACCGGGCCCAGCTTTCAATTTCTTGTGCTAAATTGGCGCGAATTACCGAAATGTGATCAAATTGCGTGCTGCTTTTTGATCATCTGCGTCAGATCCGGACTGATGATCTTGCGGTGTACCTTGTCCATCATCCGGGGGCGGGTGGCATATTAAAAGAAGAAGCCCCGCCAGCGGGTTGCGTGTAGCAGGCACCGGACTGCTTAAATCGACGAAGACTGAACAGCACCTCGTACGAAATGCTTTCCAGGCCGAACCGGGATACGATCTCCTGGATTTGCTGCATCAGCGTGCTCCGGCTGCGGCCGTGAACTATGCAGTACAGGCTGTAGGGCTAGTCTGGAAAACGCCTTGGGCGGCGGTAGCAGAGGGTGATAAAATCCACGTTGGCGAGATGGCGGCCAAGCTCATCCACCTGATTATCGGGGATGTTCCAAACCGTCATAGTATCAACCTTATACCCCGGTTCATGGTGACGTATAACTATGCCAAAACGCTTGATTGTGCCATTGACAACCATCCAACTCAGGCGCTCCAATCTCTCACTTTCGCTTATGCCGGTTTCAGCGCCAATAGCTTCAAAAGGCCGGGACACAAGCGGCAGGCCACCTTGGATAGGCTGCCAGCATCCTTTCGCGTTGACTCAGCTCCATTGCAGGTCAAAACCCAGATCAATATGGTATGATGCCTGCATCGGAAGAGGCATGAGCGGGAGCGAAGCGTTCTGTTCAATATCATCCAGTATTTTCTGCATTCGTTTTTCCGTGGCTGCCGTAACGACAAACCACAGATTGAAGTGGTGCTCACGCTCGTAGTTGTGGTTAACCTCAGGATAGCTATTTACCAGCGCCGCCACTTCTTCCAGACGGTTCTCCGGAACTTTCATGGCGGCAAGGGTGCTGATGCCGATCGTTCCCGGTCGGAACACCGGACCGACACGGCTTATCACACCGGCGTCAGCCAGCTTTTCCAGAGCAGAGATGACATCCTGCTCATCTTAAAACCCAATTTTGTGGGCACGGGGGATGGCGAAAAAATCCTGATTTCCTGTGTTTGTGGCTCAAATCGTGCTTATAATCCACACTGACATGATCCGTTGTCCGGTGCGCCCACTGCATCCGACGGGACGTCATTCCAGTAATGCATGGCAAGAAAAGAAAAGATTCCCCTGCCTGAACACGAAAACAAACTACAAAATACGTGTTTATTCCGGGCATTAAAAAGCCGGGCCCGGTAAAATACCGGGCCCAGCTTTCAACTCTCGTACTAAATCGGCACGAGTTATAGAAATACGATCAAATTGCGTGCTGCTTTTTGATCACCTTCATCAGACCAGGATCGCTGGTTTTGCCCGACACGTGAAAGTGCAAAGCGGCGCCCAGCATGACGGCCTTGATGATGTTGTGATTCAGATAGACATACAGGCCGGGGTAGCGGAACTTGTACATCGCTGCCACAGC
Source organism: Zetaproteobacteria bacterium (assembly GCA_036985955.1). Classification (GTDB taxonomy): domain Bacteria; phylum Pseudomonadota; class Zetaproteobacteria; order Mariprofundales; family Mariprofundaceae; genus JAUZQZ01. Next base: position 23,138 of record BTQQ01000006.1, read on the forward strand.
ACCGCCCGCAGGAATAAACCATGTCTGCAGGTCCCGAACCGGTGGTGAAGCAAAGCCACCATAGATCCAGACATAGTCAGCATGACCACCGATCAGATGCGGTGAGGAGACGTTGTTCGCCTGCGAATGCAGGATCAGTACATTGTCGCCCACCTTGGCTGTCAGAGCATTCTTGCCGGTATAGGCGAAGGCTTTGCCGCCAAATCCCATGTGTGTGGGAATCAGGCCACGCATAACCTGCAGGGTGTCATCCATGGCATCCATGGCGTTGTCATACTTTTTGTACTCGCCATTCTTGTCCTTCGGGATGTAGAAGTCGTTCTCACCAATGTAATAGGCTTTGTCATAATGCAACTTGTGGCCATGACCGTCCGTCAAACCACCGCGCGGCAAGACCATGATAGCGCCGGTCATACCCATCACGATGTGGTACGGAATCATGACGCCACCGGGGGCGCAATGATAGGTGAAGATACCTGACTTGATGAGCTTGAAGCGGACAGTCACCGACTCGCCTGGCTTCACCTTGTTGACGTGGGCTGAACCCAACTCACCGGTTGCGGCGTGCAGGTCGATATTATGCTCAAAGAGGCTGCTCTTTGGATTTGTCAGCGTCAACTGAATGTAGTCACCCACATGGCCCACAATGATCGGACCCGGGTTTGAGCCATTGTAGGTCATACCCGAAATTTGCGTACCATTGCCATCGATCACCCAGTTCTTCTCGATTGTGGTCAATGCTACATCAATGATCACCGGACCACCTTTTGCGATCTGGCTATGTACCGGCAGAGCCGGCGGCGCTACCATGATCTGCTTGACGTGGCGCAAACCGCCTGCGAACGCCGGCGCGCTAAGCGCCATGAAAAGTACCGAGTAAGCCATGGCTTTCAGAATTCCCGGTATGTGTTTATTCCTTAACATATATGATTCTCCTCTTATAGATAATTAATAAGTGGAATGGTCCCCCATCCCGACGGCAACGATATAGGAGAGGGAAGCACCGTTTCCTTGATTTCGATCAAGTCGTTCAATATTCGCGCACTTCATATAACATAAATCGTTCAGCTTGACGCAGATCAAGGCAATCAATTTCCGGATATCTGTAGGTTGCGCCCAGGTAGAAGTGGCCTGCATGAATGTAAATCCCATTCAGGTCTCATATTCCAATAAAATAGGGGAGATTTAAGAATGAATATACGTAAATATATTTTTTATTCTCTGCCACTTGGGGCCGCCGTGTTGCTCGGTGGCCAGTTTGCTCAGGCGGTAGAGTTTAAATTTAGTGGCGAAATTCGTCCACGTTTTGAGTACGCGAACAATGCACTCAGTTCAAAGGCCAAGGATCCGCTGCTCAATGATACAGTATCATTCACAACGACACGTACCCGCCTTGGTGTGACAGCCATCGTGGACAGTGATACGTCCGGCTTTATTCAGATCCAGGATGTACGGACATGGGGTGGTGCAACTCCGACCACAGCGCCGCCATCCCTCACCCAGACCGGCACCAGCGTTTCGGCCAGCGGTCTGGATATTCATCAGGCCTATATCGACCTGAAGAATATACTGGATACGGGTCTGGGCCTGAAGATTGGCCGGCAGGAACTGGTCTTTGATGAACACCGGCTGATCGGTAACATCAACTGGATTCAACAGGGGCAGACCTTTGATGCCGTACGCGGCTATTATGGGCTGACCGACGTTCTGAGCGTGACCGCTTTTATCGCCAAGACATTAGCGGATGCCACCCATCCGACACTCGCTGCTACTCTTGCTGGGAATAACAATTTTGAATCGAGCTTCAGCGGCCTGCGCGTTAACTACTCGCTCGGCGGCAAGGATCGCATTACGCCATACCTCTACCATGCACTCAACGTATCCCGTACGGGCAAGTTGACGGGGAACTTATTTCCCAACGTCGCCCAGCGGCTTGACTATGTGGGTGCATATATACTCAAGCACATTGATCGCTTTCGTATCCGCCTGGACGGCGCCTATCAGTTTGGCAATATTAGCACTACGGTCGACTCATCCGCCTACATGCTGACCGCAAATATCAGCACCAATGTGGATAATATCGGCAAAGGTGCCAATATCATGCTGTGGTTCGATTACCTTTCCGGTGATGACAACCCCAATGACCTGACGTCAAATACTTTCATCACACCCTATGCCACCAACCATGCATACTATGGTTACATGGATAATATCCTGAACATTCCGACACAGGGCCTGATAGATGCTGCCATCAAGGTCTGGGTGAAACCAACGGAGAAGTTGAAGATCAAAGTGGATGCCCACTGGTTCCGCAGTACGGAGTCCAGAGTAGCCACTCCCGACAAGAATCTCGGCCAGGAAATTGATGTCACGGGCATCTATCCACTGGCCAAGAACACCAAGCTGGTACTCGGCTACAGCCATTACTTTGCAGGCGATCCGCTTTCAGATAATAGCCTCGGTAGTCATACCCGGCAGGATGGTAACTGGGCCTACGCCATGATCGATTTCAAGTTCTAGTACGTTTAAGAAGAAGCAATACAGCAATACAAAGAGCCGGCCTTCGGGCCGGCTCTTTTGATTGTATCCCCATGGCTATAGTCCGTTTTACATCTTTCCGCTAGAATTCGCAGCATGGCTATTCAGGAGATTCTGACTTATCCGGACAGGATGCTGCGGCAGCATGCCCGGCCTGTCACTGATCCTGCCAGCGATGAAG
>BTQQ01000007.1:0-25382 GCA_036985955.1 Zetaproteobacteria bacterium
ACCAGCATGGATGATAAATTTCCGTTACTGATCCATCTGCTGCGCGAATCGAATGTCGAACGCGGTATGATTTTTATTAATGAAAAACGCACCGGCGAGCGTGTCGCACGTAATCTGGCACGCTATGGTTTCAAGGTGGGAATCCTCTCCGGCGATGTGCGCCAGAACAAGCGTATGCGGATTCTGGAGGATTTCACCAAAGGTAAGCTGCATTTGCTGGTAGCCACCGATGTCGCCAGCCGCGGCCTGCATATCGACGGGGTTACCCATATATTCAATTACGATCTGCCGGAGGATGCCGAGAATTATGTGCATCGCATCGGACGTACCGCCCGTGCGGGCGCAACAGGCGTTGCCATATCATTCTCGTGTGAACGGTTCTGTTTTGGCTTGCCGGATATTGAGGGTTATATCAGCCGCACTATTCCGCTGAAATCCATTGAACCTTCCATGCTGGAAATCGGCAAGCCCACACAGCCCGAATCCACAGCCGAGGGCTTGAAAAAAGAAGACCGTGCCGAGCAACATGATCGGCCCAACAAATCCGGAAGTCGGAGAGGTGGCCGACCGGGGAATGCCGGACGCCGCCGCAGGTAAAATGATGGGGTGTGAGTAGCATTGTCTCTTCTTTCTTGCGTGGCCAAGAAAGAAGCACAATTCGGCAGGGAGCCGAATTGGACGTACGCAGTGCGCCCGCAGGGTGAGGGGCATGGACGCCCCGAATCAAAAAAGCCACCCGGCGTCTGATTGCCCTGCGGGTTCCCTCGACTGCACGGAAAAACGGGCGCGACTTCGCTGCTGTATCCCGTTTTTCCATTTGCCTTGGCAGTCAGCCAATCGGGGAAAGTCAGAAGCAAAAGTCTTTTGTGGAGGGGAGCTGAATAGACAGCTTATTTTGATTTGGTGGTAGCCTTTCTCAAAGCTTGAATAGCCTTTTTTGTTGCTCCCGGACCGGGCAGCGCCTGAACACGGGCCAGTGTCAGCGGTTCATGGCAATGATTGCAGACAACTTTGGGTTCAGTTATTTTACCACAGCTTTTGTGTTTCAGTTCAAGCCATTCCTGACCCGGCTCGGTGAGCCAGCGGTTACCCCAACGCATCATGGTTAAAACAACCGGAAACAGATCACGGCCCCTGGCCGTTAAACGGTATTCATAGCGAGCAGGGTGTTCCTGATATTGGACACGGCGCAGAATTTCAGCGACGACCAGTTTACGTAATCGCTGCGACAGAACCTTTTTGGATATGCCGAGATGTTGCTGAAATCCATCAAAACGCCTGACACCATAGAAAGCATCGCGTAGAATGAGGAAGCTCCAACGCTCGCCCATAATGTCGAGCAAACCCCCAATCGGACAGCCATGAATGGGTGATGGCGATTGAATCATGATGCAAGTATAGCAGGTTGCTTAAAGAAACCAACTATGCCTAGATAGTATCATATAGAGACTGGCTATATAGTGTTTGTCTCTTAATGATACCTAATATGGATGGCCAGATATGTTTAGACGTTTGAATCATTGGGAAGAATCACTTGCGCAGTAATATCGAAATACTGAGTAAGCTACGGTTTATCTCCGCCAGACGAAGGCTGGAACTGTATCCACCCTTCTGGCTCATGCGTATCAAGGTGCTGGAACTGGACGGGAACTGGGATCATGTGCGCATTCGTTTGCCTCTGAACTGGGTGTCGGTGAATGTTGCTGGTAATATGTATGGCGGTTATCAGGCTTGTCTCGCGGATCCGGTTCCGGCGCTGGCATGTTTGCGCAAGTTTCCGGGGTATCGTGTGGCAACAAAAAAACTGGAACTGGATTTTGTACACGGCGGCAATTCGGACCTGGTGCTGCATTTTGATTTTGAACAGAAGCAGGCAGAAAGTATCCGGCAAGAATTGGACGAACATGGGCGGGCTACGCCGTGTTTCTACATGACGTATGTGCGTGAAGACGGCGAGGTGTGCACGCACATCAAAAATACGGTTGCTATTCGTCCCAAACCAACCGGTCATGCGTCGCATGACTTCATGAAACATCCAAGCTAGTTTTCGCCACACTTTTAAAGCTCGGAGGATGATGATGTGGCGCATCTGAAAATTGCAACGCGGGGTTCCGCTCTGGCATTGTGGCAGGCCGAACATGTGGCCGCTGAACTGGAGCGCCTGCATGAAGGCGTGACAACGGAACTGATCCGTATCAAAACCACGGGCGATAAAATTCTTGATGTGCCGTTGGCCAAAGTGGGTGGCAAGGGTCTGTTTACCAAGGAAATTGAGGAAGCCTTGCTGGATGGCCGCGCCGATCTTGCCGTACATTCCATGAAGGATGTGCCGGCGGAGCTGCCGGAAAAGCTGGCGATCCGCGCCATTCTGGAACGGGCGGATCCGCGTGACGCCGTTGCCACAGTGACCGGTGGCGCATTCTCCACCTTGCCGACGAATGCAAAGATTGGCACATCATCGTTACGCCGCGTGTGCCAGATCAAAGCGAAATATCCCGGATTCGAGTTTGTCGCCATTCGCGGCAATGTGCAGACCCGGCTGAACAAGCTCGGTAAGGAAGCCGATGCCGTGGTACTGGCGGCAGCCGGCGTCAAGCGGCTGGATATTGACGATCAGATGCATTTCTTCCTTGAGACGGACGAGATGCTGCCCGCCGTGGCGCAGGGTGCGATTGGTATCGAAACGCGCGCGGGGGATGAACGGGTTAATCTGCTGACGGAAGTATTGAATCACCCGGACACGGCGGTGTGCGTGGCGGCCGAGCGTGCCTTTCTGGCCCGGCTGGAAGGCGGTTGCCAGGTGCCGATTGCAGGGCATGCCACACTGGAGGGTGATACGTTACATATGGAAGGACTGGTGGGTGAAGTGGATGGCAGTCAACTTATCCGCCGCAGCTTGTCCGGTTCGCGCACCGAGGCAACTCTTCTGGGAACAGCACTGGCTGATGAGGTGCTGGATGCCGGTGGCCGCGAAATTCTGGCGCGATTGTACGCGGAGAACGACTGATCTTAGCCTGTATCGGGGTATTCTCACTTTTGTAACCTGCGTCACATCTTTGTTACACAGGGCATGTTAGACTTTGGTCAGCAGCAGTGGAAAAAATCATTCTCCTCCCTTGGAAACAGACGACGCATTTGCGCCGTCTGTTTTTTTCGTGAAAGCACGAAATTGCTTCCGCGTTAGCGTTGTTCTCCCGGCTTGATCAGACTTCCTGTCCACGCCAGCCTTCGCGTTATGAATAACAATCCCCTGTTACAGCATATCAATGCGGAATTACCGTTGTTTGAATGCATCAAACCCGAACATGTTCTTCCGGCGCTGGATATAGTGCTGGATGAGAATCGGGCAAGGATTTCGGCGTTGCTCGAAGAGGATTGCCGTGACTGGCAACATTTGATGCAGCCGATGGAAGTGCTGGATGAACGCTTAAGCCGTTTGTGGGGGCCGGTGAATCACCTGAATGCCGTATGTGATTCAGACGAATTGCGGCCGGTTTACCAACAGGGACTGATGAAATTAACCGCCTACCAGACAGAACTGGCCCAGAATGAGGCATTGTTTTCTGCTATCAGGGATTTGCATGACAGCCCGGCGTTTCATGGACTGAATCATGAACAGAAACAGGTACTGCGCCATGCCTTGCGTGATTTCCGTTTGGGGGGGGCTGAACTGCCACCGGAAAAGAAGGCGCGCTTCAAGGCGATTCAGATGCGTTTGTCTGAACTGGGAACACAATTTGAGCAGCACATACTTGATGCCACCCACGCTTTTGAACTGCATTTGGAGCATGAACGTGATCTGACCGGAGTGCCGCAATCCATACGAGGTGCGGCCCGTGAGCGCGCCAGAGCGAAAGACAGGGACGGGTGGCTGTTTACGCTGGATGCACCGTCTTACATCCCTTTTATGCAATATGCGGAGAACCGCGAGCTTCGGCAGAAGATGTACACGGCCTATGTCACACGCGCCAGCGACGGAGTACAGGACAATACGCCGCTGATTGCTGAAATCCTCAAACTCAAGCAGGAAGCAGCGCAATTGCTGGGTTATAATAACTATGGGGAGGTGTCACTGGCCACCAAGATGGCTGCGGAACCCTCCGAAGTGATTGATTTTCTGCGTGATCTGGCCCGGCGCGGCAAACCTCATGCGCAAAAAGAGGTGGTGGAGCTGGAAGCTTTTGCGGCCACCGAACTGGGCCTTGAAACCCTCGAAGCATGGGATGTGCCCTTTGCTGCCGAACATTTGCGACAAAAGCTGTTTGATTTCTCGCAGGAAGATTTGAAACCCTATTTTCCTGAACAGCAGGTGCTTGAAGGATTGTTCGCGGTGGCACAAAAACTTTATGGTATCCGGATTTGTAAACGTGAGGGTGCGCCCGTGTGGCATCCGGATGTCCGCTTCTTCGATATTTTTGATGATTCCGGGGAACGCATGGCAGGCTTCTATATCGATCCTTATGCCCGGCCTCACAAACGTGGCGGTGCCTGGATGGATGAGTGCATCATTCGCTGGCGCAGACCCGATGGCTCGCTACAACTCCCCGTCGCCTACCTGGTATGCAACTTCGATGCACCGGTGGGAGACAAACCGGCGCTTTGGACGCACGAAGAGGTCATCACGTTGTTCCATGAGTTTGGTCACGGGCTGCACCATATGTTAACAGAGGCGGAAACGCTGGATGTTTCCGGCATCCGGGGTGTGCCCTGGGATGCGGTGGAGTTACCCAGCCAGTTCATGGAAAATTTTTGCTGGGAACGCGAAGCGCTGAATTTGTTCGCCTGTCATTTCGAAACTGGCGAGAAATTACCGGATACGCTGTTCGACAAGATGCGCGCGGCCAAAACCTTCCATTCAGGCATGCAGATGTTGCGGCAGGTCGAACTTGCGTTGTTCGATTTTCTATTGCATACGGCGTTTGACCCGGAGGGCAAACAAAGCGTTCAGGACCTTCTGGATGCAGTGCGTGATGAAGTAGCCGTGCTCAAACCACCATCATTTAACAGGTTCCAGAACAGTTTTTCGCATATCTTCGCCGGAGGCTATGCGGCGGGGTATTATTCATACAAATGGGCCGAGGTGCTTTCGGCTGATGCGTTTTCAGCCTTTGAGGAAGCAGGTATTTTTGATCATAAAACTGCCATTGCTCTGAGGAGGGAAGTGCTTTCCGTCGGCGGCAGTCGCGACATCATGGAAGCGTTCATAGCCTTTCGTGGGCGCAAGCCAACGGTGGATGCGCTGCTGCGCCACTCCGGGCTGGAGGATTCCTGACAGACCGTCGGCCTATGCCTTCAGGCGGGCCTCCACTTCGGCGACAGCGTTTTCTTCATGGCTGGCTTGAGCGACGCGGAAAATGAACGGCCAGAATTGGTCCTCACCTTCAAAATACCCCTGATTTCCCCGGTAATTGACGACCAGACCGTGCAATTTGTTCCTGACCTGAAATGTTGTGATATGGGTAAGGTGATCGGCAATGCGTTTAGCACGAAAAGCATTCATGGCAACCTCCTGTGAACAAAACACCAGTGTTACGAATGCAGGCGCTTTGTCTTATCTATCGCTCACAGGGTAGCGAACATTAATGATATCATCTGTGCGCTAGCGCACGAATTGGGTAACGGGGCTGGAGGCCCAATTAATTTCCGTTTTTAGACAGAAGTGCTATGTTAAATGCTGCTCAAACCTGTCATTTATCATTATCCTACGGCGGGTTGTTATCAGCTCTCAGGTCGCAAGTTGGCATCTGACCCAATGCCTTTCTAAGGGTATACAGATCGTGCTGAAAGCGGGCTAAATGAGCAGGCTCTAATAGCCTTCGCGAATATGATTGATCGCGACTGACATTACCGTGCGCCAGTTGGCCAGCAGTTCTTTGTTCGCATGTGGGTCACAGATGCCAACGGTTTCAACCAAACATTCAAGCCATGTATCATAGAGTTCCGGTGCAATATTCAGATTACGTCGGTTATGAGACTCCCGAACCTCATTAAGACATTTTATAGCGCTTTGGTGATTTTGACCGACAAACAGGAAAGACATCACAATAGCGTGATCAAGTATTTTGGCCTGTGCTTCCATGTCGACATGTTCAAATTTCTTACGGATTTCTTCGCTGGCTTCTATAAGGCGCTCGTAAAATACTGAGATAAATGATTTCCCACCGGCTCGAATATAGCTTTTGTGGACATGTTTTGCCTTTTCCTGAATGGACATGAGTACATAAAATTAGCAAATGAACGTTTTTATAGCAAGCTCATTATTAGGGCCTGTTCACATAAAATCCAAGCGTAGCGACGTGGTCATTTTTAGGTCGCCGCAAGGCATTTCGAGTGCAATGTGCTGAATGTACATCAGCGAGAAATAACGCTGGAGCGGCCAAAAATGGCCCGTCCGCAGGGCTGCGACCGAAATGAGGCCATGCAGCGTTGCTCATCGTTCATTTGGACTTGCCAAACTTCTCTCCTCGCGCCTTGCCTGGCCTAGGCCTCGAAAATCGCCGCTGTTTGCGTATAGTTGCGCGCCCGAGGAACATGATGACAGGTAACGTGACATACGAAACGGATGATTTGCGCATCGTGGGCGTGGATGAGGTGATTCCGCCCGAACAGTTGCACAAGGAGCACCCGATCAGCGAGCGGGCGGCGAAAACCACTTATGAGGCCCGGCGTGCGATCCGTGATGTTTTAAGGGGCGAGGATGATCGCCTGCTGGTCGTAACCGGGCCCTGCTCCATCCACAATCCGGATGCCGCACGCGAGTATGCCCGGCGACTCCAAAAGCCGCACGAGGAACTGGCGGATGATTTGCTGATTGTCATGCGCGCCTATTTCGAGAAACCGCGCACCACGGTGGGTTGGAAGGGGTTGATTAACGACCCGAATCTCGACGGCACCTTCCAGATCAACAAGGGCTTGCGTCTGGCGCGTCAATTATTGCTGGACGTGAATGAGATGGGCGTGCCTGCCGGAACCGAGTTTCTGGATCTTATCAGTCCGCAGTATGTGGCGGATCTGGTGAGTTGGGGCGCGATCGGGGCGCGCACGACGGAGTCTCAGTCCCACCGCGAACTGGCCAGCGGCCTGTCCTGCCCGGTGGGTTTCAAGAATGCGACGGACGGTGGACTCAAGGTGGCCGTGGATGCCATTCGTTCGGCTTCGCATCCGCATCATTTCATGTCGCTGACCAAACAGGGGCGTTCGGCGATTTTCTCTACTTCCGGTAATGAGGATTGCCATATTATCCTGCGCGGCGGGCATGAGCCCAACTATGATGCGGCCAGCGTGCAGCGTGCCTGCGGGGAACTGGCGGCGGCGGGCCTTGAATCACGGGTGATGATTGATTTTTCCCACGCCAACAGCCGCAAACAGCATGGTCGCCAGATGCTTGTTTCCCATGACGTAGCCGGACAGATTGCTGATGGTAATGAATCAATCATTGGTGTGATGATTGAAAGCCATCTGATAGCCGGGCGGCAGGATGTTGTTGCCGGTCGGGAACTGGTGTTTGGCCAGAGTGTAACGGATGCCTGTATCGGATGGGATGATACAGAAACCACGCTGCACGAGCTGGCTGAGGCGGTACGCAAGCGGCGCGGCTGATCCGGGATCAGAGGTCACCTATAAATGCATTTGTTTTAGCCAGTTCTCCAGAAAATGAATATTAAAATCACCCTTTTGAAAGGCGGCATTGGCCAGCAACCGCTCATGCAGCTCGCGGTTGGTGGTGATGCCGATAATGGCCAACTCGTCAATGGCGCGCTGCATGCGGCGAATGCACTTCTGCCGGTCCCGCGCGTGGGTGATGATCTTGCCAATCATGGAATCATAATGCGGCGGCACCCGATACCCGGTGTAAATGGCAGCATCCACGCGTACGCTGCGGCCGCCCGGCGCATGGTAAAGCGCGATTGTTCCGGGTGACGGCGTGAATTTGAACGGGTGCTCGGCGTTGATGCGGCATTCAATCGCGTGCCCTTTCTTTTTAATTTTGTCTTGTGTGAAAGCCAGTTTCTCACCGGCAGCCACGCGGACTTGCCACTCGACCAGATCCACGCCGGTAATCCATTCGGTCACCGGGTGCTCCACCTGAATGCGGGTATTCATTTCGATAAAATAGAAGGATTTATCCGGATTCATCAGAAACTCAACAGTTCCTGCGCCAACATAATCAACCGCTCTGGCTGCCGCTACGCCCGCTTCGCAAAGGATTTGGCGGGTCTTTGCATCGACAAACGGACTGGGCGCTTCTTCCAGCACTTTCTGGTTGTTACGTTGCATGGAGCATTCGCGCTCGAACAGATGTACGAGGTTGCCATGGGTGTCCCCCAGTACCTGAACTTCGATATGCCGGGGTTCTTCCAGAAACTTCTCGATGAAAACGGTGTCGTCACCAAACGCCGCCGCTGCCTCAGACTGGCATTTGTTGAATGCACCCGGCAGTGCGCCTTCGCTGTGCACCACTTGCATGCCACGGCCGCCACCACCTGCGGATGCTTTTACAATCACAGGAAATCCAGCCTCCCTGGCAACATGTTTGGCCTCTTCCACATCACGTACGGCGCCATCGGAACCGGGAACAAGCGGCACGCCCGCCTCCTTCATTTTCTGCTTGGCGGTGACTTTGTCGCCCATGGTGCGCATGGATTCGGGGGAGGGGCCAATCCATGTGTACCCCGATTCGATGACGATATCGGCAAATTCAGCATTTTCCGCCAGAAACCCGTAACCTGGATGAATCGCCTGCACATCGGTGAGCTCGGCCGCCGACATGACAGCCGCAATATTCAGGTACGACTGTGCACTTGCTGCGGGGCCAATGCATACCGCTTCATCGGCCAGCCGGGTATGCATGGCTTCACGGTCGGCTTCCGAGTATACGGCGACGGAGCCGATACCCAGTTCCTTGCAGCAACGGATGATGCGTACAGCAATTTCGCCCCGGTTGGCAATTAAAATCTTATTGAACATATTTATATTTATGCCAGCGGTGCAATCACAAACATAGGCTGGCCATATTCCAGCGGCGAAGCATTCTCCACCAGAATTTCTTCCACTACGCCATCATATTCGGCTTCAATTTCATTCATCAGTTTCATCGCTTCGATGATGCAGAGGATATCACCCTTCTTGACCCTGGTGCCTTCGCTGACAAAGGAATCAGCCTCCGGTGACGGGGCACGGTAGAAGGTTCCGACCATTGGCGATTTGACAATATGTTCCCCGCTTTCTTCAGCCGGGGCTGGTGGCGTTTCTACAGGAGTGGTTTGCTGTGGGGCTGCAACGGGAGCTGCCACCGTAGCCTGCACCTGTGGTACGGTTACGATATGCTCACGGCGTGAAATACGAACCGTCTGGTCGCCTTCGGTGACTTCGATTTCGGTCACATCCGAAGCCTGGAGCAGGCGAATCAGTTTGCGAATCTGGGAAATGTCCACGATGATCTCCTTGAATGCATAGACTTAGGTATCTCTGTTGGTGCGTAAATGTTCTGCCAGTCCCGTAAGTGCCAATTGATAGGATGCGGGGCCGAAACCGGCGACGATGCCGGTCGCAATATCAGCCAGCATGGAATGGTGGCGAAATTCTTCGCGCTGATGAATATTCGATAAGTGTAATTCCACAAAGGGAATATGACAGCCCAGCAGAGCATCACGCAGGGCGACACTGGTATGGGTATAGGCGGCGGGATTGATGACAATGCCATCCACATGTTCGGCGGCAGCCTGATGAATACGTTCTACAAGCTCGCCTTCGTGGTTACTCTGGAAGGTGGTGATTTCGCAACCGATTTTATCACCGGTTGCAATGAGGTCTTCATTGATGGTAGCCAGATTTTGCAACCCATAGTGCTCGGGTTCGCGTGTTCCCAGCAGGTTAAGATTCGGCCCGTGTATGACCAGTATGCGCAAAGGTTTCATACGTTTTGTTCATCCCGCTGCGACCAGGCCTCATGAAGCTGTTGCAAGCTGTCATCGTCCGGGTTACGCATCATTAAAATACCCAGCATGGCGCGAGCCTCATCATATCCACCCTGATCCCATAACAGGCGAGCCAGCCGGATGGATGCGGGTGGCCCCTGATCATGTTTGTGACGGCCATAGCAGGATTCCGCGCTGGCAAAGCAGGCCAGCGCTTCGGCATGGCGGTTGGCTTTTTGTAGTATACGGCCCAGAAGATGCCATGCCTGTCCTTCCATGGGCGCAAACTCCAGCACTTGCCGTACCACGTCTTCGGCGCGGGAAAGCTCACCCTGCCGCAACAGGCGGGTGCATTCTTCCAGACCTGTTTCCACGCCTTGCCAGTTTTGTGGCTGGGGAGCATGTTTGGGTATGGGCAATGATGCTGCTAGCATAAGGCTCACGCTACGCAACTGGGAAAAGCCGGTCAATCAAAAACGGCAAAAATTGAATAAAATGAGTTAAAATCAGCCATATTTTGACTGGTTTATGCATAAAAACGTAGAAAATCAGGGGTTTTGAGTTTGGAAATTCATCTAAATGGAGAGCAAAAGCAAGTGACGGCGGCTAATATCGCCGAACTGCTTTGTGAATTGGGTATGGAGAACCGTATGATTGCCATTGAACGAAACCTGGAAGTGGTTCCCAAGAGTAAATACAACGAAACTGCGTTGAGCAACGGCGACCGTATTGAGGTCGTACACATGATTGGTGGTGGTTGAATGACATTGACAGACAACGATGAACTGAAGATTGGCAGCCACACATTCCATTCCCGGCTGATTGCAGGTTCCGGCAAGTACAAGGACTTCGCAACCACAAAGGCGGCCACGGAGGCGGCAGGGGCGGAGATGATTACGGTGGCGGTACGCCGGGTAAATATTACCGATCCGGATAAGGAGAATCTGCTCGATTATATCGACCCGGAAAAATATGTAATTCTGCCCAATACCGCCGGTTGTTTTAATGCCGAAGATGCCGTGCGAACACTTAAGCTGGCGCGCGAGGCTGGTGGCTGGAATCTGGTGAAGCTGGAAGTATTGGGTGATACCGAAACGCTGTACCCGAATGTGGTGGAAACCATCACAGCGGCAGAACAACTCATCGCCGATGATTTTGAGGTCATGGTTTATACCAATGATGATCCGATTGTAGCACGGCGTCTGGAAGAGATCGGCTGCGTCGCCGTGATGCCGCTGGGTAATCCGATTGGTTCCGGCAGGGGTCTGGCGAATCCGTTCAATATCCGGGTGATCAAGCAACGGGCAAAGGTGCCCATTGTGGTGGATGCCGGGATTGGCACGGCCAGCGATGCGGCCAGAGCGATGGAACTGGGTGCGGATGCGGTACTCATCAACACCGCCATGGCCGAAGCGAAGGATGAATGCCTGATGGCCAGCGCCATGCGTGATGCGGTGCGGGCCGGACGTGCGGCGTACCTTGCGGGGCGCATGCCGAAGCGGGCGTTTGCCAGCGCTTCATCTCCCACCGAGGGCTATATCTGGGACTAATATTCACCACTAAGTCACCAAGACACAAAGTTAAAACTAAAAAATCAACATGATTGAGCCCTTTGTGCCTTCGTGTCTCTGTGGTTAAGAGGTTTTTATGACTGAACTGAAGAACGATCTGTTTTTGCGGGCTTGCCTGCGGGAAGATGTGGAACGCACGCCGGTATGGATGATGCGTCAGGCCGGGCGTTATTTGCCGGAATACCGGGCTACCAGAAAGCGGGCCGGTGGATTTCTGAATTTGTGCAAGACGCCGGAACTGGCTTGCGAAGTATCCATTCAGCCCGTGGAACTGGTGGGTGTTGATGCAACCATCATGTTTTCCGACATTCTGGTGGTGCCTGAGGCAATGGGCATGGAACTGACATTCGGCACCGGCGAAGGCCCGAAGTTTCCTCAACCCATCCGTACCCGTGCCGATGTCGAAAGGCTGCCTGTCCCTGATCCTGAAGACGAATTGGGTTACGTGATGGCCGCAATCCGTTTGATTCGTCAGGAGCTTGCCGGCCGTGTGCCACTGATTGGATTTACCGGCAGCCCGTGGACGCTGGCGACATATATGGTCGAGGGCGGCGGCTCAAAGAATTATTCGGTCATCAAGGCGATGGCATTCAATGATCCGGAAACCATGCATCTGTTGCTCGATAAACTGGCCGATGCCGTGGCGGCCTATCTTAATGCCCAAATTGCCAATGGCGTGCAGGCCGTACAGATTTTTGACACATGGGGCGGCATCCTGACCACCCGCGACTACAGGGAATTCTCCCTGCAATATATGCAGCGTATTGTTGAACAGTTAACCCGTGAGCATGATGGGCGGCGTGTGCCTGTGATTCTCTATACCAAGGGAGGTATGGGCTGGCTGGAAGAGATTGCCGCAACCGGTTGCGATGTGGTTGGACTGGACTGGACGATTGATATTGATGTTGCCAGGCGGCGCATTGGAGACAAGGTTGCCCTGCAAGGTAATATGGATCCGACCATGCTGTATGCCAACCCGGATCGAATTCGTACGGAGGTGAAGGATATTCTGGCCCGGTTCGGGCACGGCAACGGCCACGTATTCAATCTGGGTCATGGCATTACTCCCGATGTGCCGGTTGAACACGCCAAAGCCTTTATCCAGTCAGTGAAGGAAGAATCCGTCGCCTATCATTCGTGATGATAATGAACGCTATGCGATTACCGTAGCTGTCCGACCGGAATATGCAGAAGAACATTCTGATCCGGAACAGAACCAGTTTGTTTTTATTTATCATATCCGCATCCGCAATAAAGGGGCAATTCCGGCCCAGCTCATCAGTCGCCACTGGCTTATTACCGACGCCAATGGCCAGGTGCAGGAGGTGGAGGGTGAAGGCGTGATTGGCGAGCAGCCCGTGATTCCACCTGGCGGAGAACACCGGTATAACAGTTTCTGTGTTCTGGAAACCCCGGTCGGCTGCATGGAAGGCAGTTATCAGATGGTGGCCGAGGATGGCACGCCCTTTGAGGCGTTGATCCCCGCCTTTACCCTTGCGGTTCCCGGCACGCTTCATTAACTGCACATTATGGATCAACCTTGTCGCTCATGATGGTTGAAAGTAGCCGCCTAAAATGGGTGCAAACCGACCGGTGGTGCTGGTTAGTCGACTGGCCTAGATCGGCCATTCGCATGGTTGTCGTTGTGTACACTGAACGCAACGGCAGAAAGTGCATCGCTATCAGCCTGTCACCGGATGTTGTGGATGCTTTCAGGACAACAGGCAGCGGCTGGCAGGGCCGGACAGATGATGCATTGAAGGACTGGCTAGATCATCACCGTGCTGCATGAGCGGGACCGCGTATGAGTAAAAGTAAATCACAACGGTGTTACGATTTTCACTGGAGCAATTAGGATAGGCTAACCGTATTGAAACCCTGTGGCCGCCACCTCTCCTTCCACTGCGGCAAGGATGCCATGGATAATATCCGCAGGTGTCGGCGGACAGCCGTACACGACCACATCCACCGGAATAATATCGGATACTGCACCTGCGATGGCATAATTATCTTTACCGAACACGCCACAATTGGCGGCACAATCACCCACTGCCACCACCAGTTTTGGGCCCGGCGTCGCTTCATACGTCATCTTCAGTGCCATTTCCATATTGCGCGCCACCGGCCCTGTCACCAGCAACATGTCGGCAAAGCGCGGAGAAGGGACAAAATGCACGCCGAAACGGTCCAGATCGTAATAGCAGTTACTCATGGCGATGATTTCCAGCTCACAACCATTACAGGAACCTGCATCCACTTCGCGAATGGCGAGCGATCCCTTGAATTTCCGGCGAATCGCGGCATCCAGTTTTTGCCCCAGCATTTCGATTTCGTTGTCGGCGTCACCAAGTGGTTCGGTTCGATTTCCTGTTTTTACAATTTTTGTGAATAATTCCAACATGGCCGCAACCTATAGATCGTTGCCCGAATACGAGCAATTGAAGGATTTGTTGTTCAGCGGAAAATCCGGAACCGGAACCTCACGCACCGCCAGCTCCAGTCCCAACCAGTTGATCTCGGATGGATCGCGCACCGCATACCGGTCGATGCACCCGTTTTGGCCAAAGCGCACCCATGCCGCAATCTCGCCGCGCCAACCCTCAATCACATTAAAACCGGAAATACCTGCCTCCGGTGCGACGAAATCGGTTATTACCGGGCCGTCAGGGATATCTTTCAGCAGATCACAAATCAATCGTGCTGATTCGGCAATTTCCTCAAAACGTACCCAGACCCGTGTAGCCACGTCGCCAAACTTTCCCTGCGGCATCCGCACCTGTAAGCGGTCATATGGTGGATACGCCTCTTCCACACGTTCGTCGGCATACACGCCCGAAGCACGCCCGACATAACCCAGCAATCCGATGGATTTCGCATCTTCAATGGATACCGGACCGGAACCGATTACACGTTCCTGGATGCTGGGATGGTCGGCATAAATCGTGCGCAACTGCTCGACTTCACTGGCCAGAGCACGGGTGTTTTCAGCTAGGGCCATCGCAGTTTCACCGTTCAGATCACAATGGACTCCACCCGGCAGAATCAAATCCATCAACAAACGATGGCCAAACACATCCTTGTGCACGCGTGCCATCTCTTCGCGCAGGCGTTGCATCTGACTGTTCATGAAAGTAAAAGCAGCATCGTTGCACACGCCGCCAATATCACCGATATGGTTGGCTATGCGCTCGCGTTCACACAGGATAGCGCGCAATGCCACGGCCCGCTCCGGCACCACCAAATATGCTGCGTTTTCACACGCCTGGGCAAACGCCCATGCATGGGCTACAGTGGAATCCCCCGATATTCGCCCTGCCAGACGTGCACCGTCGTTTGCCGTCAACCCTTCAAAGCGCTTTTCGATACCCTTGTGAACATAACCCAGGCGCGCTTCCATATTCAGGATATCTTCACCCACGGCATGAAAGCGGAAATGCCCCGGCTCAATGACACCCGCATGTACCGGGCCGACAGGAATCTCGTAGACCCCGTCACCTTCAGCCTTGAGGAAGGCATATTCTCCCTCAATCTGCCCCATGCGCGTACTCGCCGGAAAACCCGTTCGTAGCGGATGCACATCCTCCGGCCAGTGTTCGTGCTTCAGCCACCTGCGCGTATCCTCCAAGCCTTCCACGCGAATTCCGAACATGTCCTGTAGCGTGCGTTCCATTCGTGCAGCGGCCACATAATGACGGCTGATATCCGGCAATACCGGATCATCCGTATTCAAATCCGTGCGCAGCAATACATGCCGGTACTCCGGGTGCGCAAAAGCCGTATAGGCATAGAGCGCCTCATTATCATGTGACCCGGCTTCCGCCGCCCACAGCGACACCATTCGCATATCCTGCCGCCTCGCCTCTTCGGCTACATGCGTCCAGTCCAAACGCCGCACTTGCAAGCACGGCATGTGTGTCGGGTGATGGTCTTCGAGATAACTCGTGATAATGCCGTGATCCGATAAACGCTCGGCAAACCATGTATTCACTTCATGAATCATGTGGCACCCCCGGCAATCAAGGCTGCCGCCTGATGATACCAGCTGGCGAGAAATCCAGGGATGGAAATACCGAGTAACAGGGCCAGAGAAAAATGGATATACACCGGTAACATATTGGCATGCACGAGTTTGGCATGTTCGGGAACTTCGCCATAAGTCATATCCGGCACGAAACGAAACAGTCCGGCCACGGCAATCAGCAATCCAATCAGCAAGATACTCACCGTCCATGGGTAAGACTGCAAAGCCGCCGAGAAGATAAGAAACTCGCTGGTGAATACGCCAAAGGGCGGAAATCCGGCGATAGCGCAGGTGCCAATCAGCAAGCCCCAACCGATCCCCGGCTGATGATTGATGAGGCCGCGAATATCAGACATCACCTGGGTTCCCATCACCTGTGCCGCATGTCCCACGGTGAAAAAGATACCGGACTTGACCAGCGAATGGGTGGTCATGTGCAGCATGGCGGCAAAATTGGCAACGGGCGTGCCAAGGCCGAAGGTGAAGGTCATCAACCCCATGTGTTCGATGGATGAGAAAGAAAACATGCGTTTGATGTCATGTTGTTTATGCAGGGAAAATGCAGCGACAAGCAGCGACAACAAGCCGAAACCCATCATTAAATTGCCCGCGAAATGCGTACCGGTGGAAGCATCGACCAGCATTTTGCAGCGCACCAGCGCATACAGTGCCAGATTCAACAAGAGTCCGGAGAGCACAGCGGAAACCGGTGTTGGACCTTCGGCATGCGCATCGGGCAACCATGTATGCATGGGTGCTAAGCCCACCTTGGTACCATAGCCGACCATCAGAAATACAAACGCCAAACGCATGACTGTAGGGTCCAGTTGATCAGCAGATGCATAAAGACGAGTCCAGGTCAGTGCCGCCTCCCCATGTCCAAGCACATCGGATGAGGCAAAAAAGAGTGTGGCGGTGCCGAACAGGGCCAGTGAAATACCTACGCCGCAGATAATCAGGTATTTCCATGCAGCGGCAATGGAGCCCGGCGTGCGATAGAGCGAGACCAGTAACACCGTGGCCAACGTGGCAATTTCCAGCGACAGCCAAATAATGGCCAGATTGTTTGAAGTTTGCCCCAAAAACATGCCGAACACGAATAGCTGATACATGGCGTGGTACAGGCGCAGGCGATTGCCATCAATCTTTCCCGCCTCCAGTTCATGGCGCATATAAGGGCCGGAAAAAATAGCCGTGGTTGTGGCGACAAAGGCTGTCAACGCAACCAGAAAAACATTAAAAGCATCCATGAAGAACCAGCCGTCCCAAACCATCAGCCGACCATGGCGGAGCACCTGCACAGCCAGACCAAGACTGGCAATAAAGGTAAGCGCGGCAGCTATTTTGTTCACCCATGCGGAACGATACGGATGGGCATCGAATGCCAGCCATGCCGCAGCAACGAGTGGTGCGCCCAATAGAAAAACAAACCAGTACATGGATTATTTTTCCATTTTATTCAAGTCAAGCGACTCGAATGTGTCCCGGATATGATAAAAGAACAGGCCAAAGACGACGCTGGCAATCAACACGTCGAAGGCAACGCCCAGCTCCGCCACCAGCGGCATGCCGTAGGTAGCACCGACGCCAGCGAAGAATAATGAATTTTCAATCGCCAGAAAACCGATGACCTGTGTGATGGCTTTCTTGCGCGTAAT
Source organism: Zetaproteobacteria bacterium (assembly GCA_036985955.1). Taxonomy (GTDB): domain Bacteria; phylum Pseudomonadota; class Zetaproteobacteria; order Mariprofundales; family Mariprofundaceae; genus JAUZQZ01. The sequence continues at coordinate 17,168 of BTQQ01000007.1, forward strand.
CATCATCAGCATGCCAAGTAACACATTGGCCATGGCCACCGCGATGGTGTTACGCGTGATCAAATGCGACAAATGCTCGATCGGCAGAGTGACCTGATAGGAAAACACCACCAATGCCGCCGCAATCAACATCGTCATCGGAATGTTGACCAGTGGTTCCACTTCCCGGTGTACATGCATCTGCCGGATAATTTTCCACAATACCCAGGGTAGCAGCACGCCTTTGAGCATCAGCGTGATGGTGGCGGAGATATATAATTCGGTATTATCGCTGGTATATCCCACCAACGCCGTGACCGCCGCCAGCACGATGCCTTGCAGCGCAAACCAGTGCAATAAAGAGAGCATGCGCTTCTGCGACAGCAGCGCAAAAGAGATCAGCAACATCAGGGCTGCACCCATGGTGATAATTTGCTGGAGTAGTTCCGAACTCACTGTGCACCCACTTCCAGAATGTAGTGCATGAACATGCCGAGCAGGGCGAGAAAAAATGCCGTGCTTAAAAACTGAGGCACTTCAAACAGGCGCATCTTGGCAAGCCCTGTTTCCATGATAACCAGCAGTACAAAAAACACTATCAGTTTGAATACCCATAGACCCAATGCGATCAACAGCGCGGAAACAGCGACCGTGCCGCTAATGCCCCATGGAAAAAACAAATCGAAAATCAGCGTGGCAAACAGCACCAGCTTGATCTGCGTGGCCCATTCGATGAGTGCCAGATGGCGACCGGAATATTCCAGCAGCATGGCCTCGTGAATCATGGTGACTTCCAGGTGCGTACCCGGATTGTCCACCGGGATGCGTCCATTTTCAACGATCGACACCATGAGCATGGCGATCAGAGCAAAAGCAATGGAAGGCTTTAACAGCAATCCTGCCTCCAGAATATGGTGAATCATGACTGACAGGTTGGTGCTTTGCGCGGAAACCGATAACACGAAAATACTCATCAGCAAGGCGGGCTCCGCCAACGCGGCGAAGGTCATTTCCCGGCTGGCACCCATGCCGCCGAACGCAGTGCCGACATCCATGCCCGCCAAGGCGGTGAAGAACGTGCCTATGGCTAGAAATCCGGCCAGCGCAATGACATCGGCAGTCCAGGAAAATGGGCTATCCACCACAATGACCGGCACGACGCTGGCAGCCAGTACTGTGGATGTGAATACGATGTAGGGTGCGGCGCGGAATATCCACGATGCATTTTCCGCCAGCAGCAGTTCCTTGCCAAACAGTTTGGACAGATCCCGGTAGGGCTGGGAGATGCCTGCCCCCTGCCTGTTTTGCAGGCGAGCCTTCATCTTTTTAACGATGCCGACAGCCATCGGTGCGGCCAAAATCATCAATAGTATCTGGGCAAGATTGACTAAAAAAATCATCATAGCAGGAATGCCAGAAGCACCAGAATGGTGACAAACATATAGGCCAGATAGGCGTGTACGCCGCGTTGGTGTTGTTTGGCAACCCAGACGCTCACCCGTTCAGATAAAGCAAGCAAAGGGCGATAAATAAAGCGCCAGGACATGTCCTGCGCATGCACCTCGTAATGAATGCTGCGGGTCAGCAGTTTGTGATCCGACCGATCAATCTCGATGTGTTCGACCGGTTGATAAATACCGGAAAAGATACGGCGTAAAGGTTGCGCAAAGCTGGTGGCGGTATATTGCATGCGTGTGTTCACATGCGGATTGCCGCAACTCCAGAAATGGACGCGCCGAACGACTTGACCTCTGGGATGCAGTAACCAGTAAATTAAACCGCCCAGCACCAGCATGCCGAATAATGCAATCGGTGCGGAATAGGATGCCCGTGCTTCGGAAACCGGTGTCAACCACAGCCACCCATGCGCATGCACGCTGGAACTCAACGAGGCATGGATCAACAATTGGGGCACGGCATCAATCAAGGGAATAAAGAGAGTAGGAAGGATGCCGAGTAACAGGCACAGCACCGCCGGAATCGCCATACCGAACTTCATCCAGCCATCAATCTCGTGTGCATCGGCAGCGGACGGGCTTCGTGGCTGTCCCAAAAATACGATACCATAGACTTTAACAAAACAGGTGGCGGCCAAAGCGCCCGCCAATGCCAGCATGGCGGCAGAGAAAGGGATAAGCATGGGAATCAACGAGCCTTCCAGTTGAGGCGCAAGTAGCGCGGCCTGAAAGGTCAGCCATTCCGACACAAAACCATTGAAGGGCGGCAATGCGGATATGGAGACGCACGCAACAAGAAAGACCACGGCAGTCATCGGCATGCGATGAATCAATCCACCCATTTCTTCCATATTGCGCGTTCCTGTTGCATGCAAAACGGCACCCGCCCCCATAAACAGCAGCCCTTTGAACAGGGCATGGTTGATGGTGTGATACAAGCCTGCAATGAGACCCAATGCAGCCAGAAGAGGATGCCCGTAGTAGGCAAAAATCATGCCCAACCCCAAACCAATCAGGATAATGCCGATATTTTCCACCGAGTGGTATGCCAGCAATCGCTTTAAATCATGTTGTTGAAGCGCCAGCAGCACACCCGTCACCGCCGAGGAAGAACCAGCCAGTAAAATCAACGTGCCCCACCACCACTGAAAACCATCGACTCCAATCAAATCCCAGACAACCCGTATAAAGCCGAAAATGGCTACCTTGATCATGATGCCGCTCATCAGCGCGGAAGCATTGGAAGGCGCCACCGGATGCGCTTCGGGCAGCCACACATGCATCGGCACCACGCCCGCCTTCATGCCAAAGCCGAAGGCTGCAAGCAGGAAAGCAACCGAGGACCAGAAAGGCGACAGGGTGGCATCGCGCATACTGGAAAACTCAAAGGAACCAGCACTGGCATAGAGGGTGGCAAAACCACCTAAAATCAACAGGCCGCTCACATGCGCCATAATGAGATACACGTAACCGGCTTTGCGATTTTCCTCATGTTCATGCTCGAAGGTGACGAAGAAGTAAGAGGAAACGCTCATCAATTCCCAGAAAAGCATAAACGTGAAGGCATCATCGGCCAGCACAATGCCCTGCATGCCCGCAACGAACAGCCCCATAAATACACCCAGCGAAGCAAAGCCTTTACGCCCGGTATATTCCCTGACATAGCCGATGGAATAAATGGAAACGGCGATTAACAACGCGCCAATGGTTAAGAGAAAGAATGCGCCCAGAGCATCCAGACGTGTATGCATCGGCAGCCAAGGCAGGCCAACAGGTAATGACAACGCAACAGAGGCATGCGTCAACAGTCCAACCATCCCTGAGGCAATAGATAATCCTGCAGACACGGCCAGCAGACCGAATACAGTGAATCTGGCAACATTATCTTTGCCCACTAACAGCACTGCTGTGGCTGCAGCAAATAGAGAAATAGCAAGCGCCCCAAGTGCTAAATTTAGCGCCATTGTAGAGGTCACCGGCTATGTACCATCAATAGTTCACATGGCTCATCAAATATATTGCGCCAGTTATGCGGTTTGCGCGGATCATAGTAAACAGACTGTGTCTCATTGAGGGTGTACGCTTCGCCGTCATATTCCAATACCGCTTGGCCCCGCCGAATCCACACATATTTTGTTTCTCCACCAATACCGAAGGGTTGATCGGAGAGTTCGCCGCCAGCCTCAAGCTGCACCAAAATGGGCTCAAAGCTGGATGTCCGCCATTGTGCCGCCAGCAGGATCAAGTGACTGCCACCTTGTAAAGATATGCCGGGGCGATCCTCAAGTGAAAATATTTCCATATCACTTCGTGCGCCGGTATCAAGAAAAAATGCGGCAACCGATACACCCATACCATCCGCCAGCTTCTCCAACGTAACAACCGATGGCGAAGTCTGCCCGGCTTCGATCTGGGACAGGGCGGCGGCGCTTACGCCCGCAGCCTCGGCTACCGCACGCTGTGATAGATTGCGTTGTTCGCGCATGTCACGAATCCGGTTGGCAATCTGAATGGGCATACCCACCATTATTCATAAAAACGAACAGGTGTAAAGTAAAGTTAACGACTCTTCTGCCATTACTTCCCAAGATTGTGGGTTTAAGCATAAGCTGCAAATATGGTCAGCATAAGGGAAAGTATTTCTGCCACTTATTTCTAGTAATTCTGTATCGCGTATTCAGTTATTTAAGGCCTGTTCACATAAAATGACGAACGACTGATCCTAGCCTATTCTGTTGAAAAACTATTTTTAAACTGAAAATGAAGTGTTTTCAGGGACATTTTGACCTTTACCAAGGAATAAAAATCGATTGTAGTGGATTTGGTGAGCCCACTTTTTTGAGCGCAAATTAATTTTGGAGTTTTTCAACAGAATAGGCCGATCTCGGTCTGTTGGCTAACCAGCACCACCGGCCAGATTACTCCACAACATGTGGCTGGATTGCAACTATAAAGGGTGGCCAGTTTAGCCGTAATACGCAATTAACCTTCTTCATGACGCACAATCTTCGGGCTGAAGTGGCGCATGCCGGTCAGAAGTTCGGTGTACATGACCTTCATCGAAAACAGGATTGGAACCACCAGAATCAGTCCGAAGAAGCCAAAATAGTAACCGGCAAGCGCAACGCTCAGCATCACCGTTAATGGATGTAGATTGGCGGATTTGGCTACGATATGCGGTAGTACAAAGACGGAATCCACGGCCTGAGCGGCAAATACCACACCCAGTGCCAGGCCCGCCGAAAGAAGGTCCGGTTGATCGGAGAGGAGCACCACAAGAATTGGCGGGATCTTGGCCAGTGAAATACCGAAAAATGGGATCAGGTTCAGCAGCGCGGTGAGCATGCCCAGCAGAGGCGCGTAATCAATGCCGAACGCCCAGAATCCGATGGTGCAAATCGTGCCCATGATGAAAGCCTGAATGGAGATGCCCCGGATATAACTTTGCAGCTGATTGGCGGTGCTGTTATAGACCAGCCACCCCAGTTCGAAATAGTGGTTGGGCAAGAGTTGCATGGCCTTGTTGCGTAGTTCCCGGAAATCGCGCAGAAGGAAAAAAGTGATCAGCGGAACCAGTAACAGTGAGAAGGCGACATCGTTGAAATAGGAAGCCATGGATATACTGACTGCTCTGGCCCGCATGCTGATATTGTTGATCAGCGATTCGGCCATCTGTTCCGGATTGAAACTGAAATCGAAATATGCCTGCACCCACACATTCAGATGGGATAGAAGTGCTATGAGGCGTTCATCCACCGATCCGGTCCTGAGGGAAAACTGATGTACCTGAGCGGTAATCAGCGGAAACAGGAATGCTCCCGTGCCCAGCAGGATCGGCACGATGATGGCCATGGTAATGGCGACGGAACCGGATGATGTGAAGTTCCGGCGGATCAGCATATTCACTGTGGGTGACATGGCCGCGTACAACATGATTGATACCGCCAGCGTGAGCAGGATGGGCCATGTTATGATAAGAAAAAGGAGAATCAGAAGCAGTATGGTGAGAAATGTCCCCGTGGCGCGGGACACCGGATGCGCCAGCAGGCTCAGCAACGACGGGTTCATGTCGTATCTTTGGCGGCAAGCTGTCGATTGGCTTCCAATAGCCGTTGCGCCAGCATTTCCGATAAATTAATCAGTAAACGGGAAGCCTGTTTCGGCCTGCTTTCCATCCACTCTTTCAGGTCCGAGCGCAGAAAGAAGAGCACATCGCAATCCGTCAATGCCACGGCTTCGGCTGTTCGAGGCTGGCCGGTAACAAGCGCTACCTCGCCAAACAGGTCGCCACGCTGCAGATGCGCCAGTTCAACCTGGTCGGCCATGATGGAGATTTCACCTGCCAACAACAGTACCGCACCGGCACCCGGATTGCCCATCTCAAAAATACGTTCACCTTTCTTGTAACTACGGGGATGCATACGCGGCACCAGCCAGCGGATGGCCTTGGCGGGCATGTCGGCAAACAGCGGATTGCCATTGCACAGGTCCGTGCCATTCCTGATCCAGTCACTATCGCCATGAAACAGGTTTTTCCAGAGTGGATGGTCGCTCATGCGCTATTCCTTAGTGGGTTGGGGTCATTCAGCCACCCTTTTATGTGAACAGGCCCTGAACGTATCCATGTATTCGAGCCCCTCCACGAGCCATTGGATGGTTACATCCGGCAAATCTCAACAGGAATATTAATAATTAAATGTGCCCATCGTCACTTTTTTTTCATTCTGTTATGATATGACTTCCATATGATACGCTGGATTGCCCGTATACTGTTATCCGTTGCCCTTGTTGCGACGGCAGTTATGCTGTTTTATCCCCCGCTGCATAGCTGGCGGATAGAGCAGGAATTCGATGATCGTCTGATCAGGATTGGGCAAAGCGCAGCGATTCAGGCGGGCTATGTAAGCACCATGCATGAACAACGCTGGGGTAGCCATGCCTTTGTTAACATCCTCGGTCTGTCATTGCCGCGTGGCAAAACCGAGGTGCGCATTCGAGCACCCATCCGGGTTTATTATGGTGTTACTCCTGCCAATTTGCACCTGATGAGAGTGAAAGACGGTATATTGCATATCGCCGTAGACAAGGTGACGGTGCTGAACGTGGCGACGAGTGTTGCCCGTCTCGAGATGGAAACTGAAGTCGGCTGGGCGAGGCTGGACGCGATAAGTGGCGAGGAAGCAAGAAAAGCCGCCAAGCGTGCATTTGAGCGGACGAAATATCATGCGGCAGACAAATTGTTATCAAGCCGCATGGTGACCGAACACGTGCGTATTGCCTTGAAAAAGATTGCAAAGCATATTTTGGGTGTTCGGGACGTGCAAATTACACGCCGGGATATCCCGGCAGCCTCTCCATAGGTATTCTGCGTATGGGAACTCGCCGGAGCGAACAGGATGATTGATTGAGAGGGATACGATGAACGACGACAAACCTGTGAACATGTGTGCATGCCTGAGCAAGAGTTTTGCGCAATTGAAGGAACTCGGAAGTATTGAGGCTGCCAGGGCGGCAGGTGCGGGCGTGGAATGTTGCGGCTGCCTGCCCTATCTGAAAATCGTATTTGAAACGGGGGAAACGGAATTCGCCATCGAGGATCCCCGTATTGAAGACACGGATTTTAATGTGTGAGCAGGGCGTCAGTGTGAATCAATGAATATAACGGTTGGTTTTGCACTTCGCATTGACAGGCCGCAAGCCGTGGCATTGCCACCTTCTGTGCCTGTACAACCATTACGAATGACCAACAGGGACCATGCTGTGACTGTTGAGGTAGTTCATCCCCCAATTTCTTTGGAGAATAGCGGCTTTGGCAATACTCGAACTGCGGTGCCCGAAGCTTTTACGACCTATTCAGGGCGGGGAAGTTTTCGTCCGGTGGAAAGAACCGGCTCGTTACTTGATACGTTTGCCTGATTGTACGAATGCATAGGGATATTTGAAGCACCTTTTACAACCGGGTTTACCTCCGGATTTCCTGCGGATATTAAAATCACTTGAGTTCCCACAATTGCTCCGTATGATGCGGCGCCCCATCTGGCCGGTGTAGCTCAGCTGGTAGAGCAGCTGATTTGTAATCAGCAGGTCGTCCGTTCGAATCGGATCGCCGGCTCCATCTGTACTCCCGTTTGGACTCCATTTGCCGTTTTGATGTGGAGAATGGCGGAAAGCTGTTGACAGCGGCTGCCGTTTGAGGACAATCGCGCGCCTTCCAAAACCGGGAACGCGGGTTGAGGAGAGGTTCCCGAGCGGTCAAAGGGGGCAGACTGTAAATCTGCTGGCTCAGCCTTCGATGGTTCGAATCCATCCCTCTCCACCATATTGAGCCTATGGATGATGCCGGGGATTGGGCTGGGCTTGGAGCCAAAGCGGGTGTGGTACAATGGTAGAACCTCAGCCTTCCAAGCTGATGATGCGGGTTCGATTCCCGCCACCCGCTCCAGTTTGGAGGGGGTAGCCGGGCGATAAGAGAACCGGAAGGCCGAGTGCACAGGCCCAAGTAGCTCAGGGGTAGAGCACTTCCTTGGTAAGGAAGAGGTCACGGGTTCAATTCCCGTCTTGGGCTCCACCTTATGGATGCGGCCTGTGATTGAACAGGTTTATGCAGGTTTGGCCATGGTGGCCATGAGATTAGTTTAGTTCTGGATAAGGAGACAGATCATGTCGAAAGAGAAATTTGAGCGTAACAAGCCCCACGTCAACATTGGCACAATTGGTCATGTTGATCATGGCAAGACAACGCTAACGGCGGCGATCACGAAGGTTCTTGCGGCGAAGGG
>BTQQ01000008.1:0-25345 GCA_036985955.1 Zetaproteobacteria bacterium
CGCTGGAACAGGCCGAACACCTTGAGCAATTGCGCGTGTTGTATCATGGGCATGATATTGCCGTTCGCGTGGGGAATTTTCACTGTATCGGCATTGATACGCCGGAGGACCTGCAACGTGCCGAAACTTTGATTGGGGTTGGTTAACCCGGACTGTTTATAAATGTTGCTGTAACCTCATCGGTTCCCTAGCCCACAATATACGCTTTATCAGTTATCTGTAGGTTACGAATGTCTTTACAAAGTATCCGTTGCGATCATTCCGGCGATTCATGAATAGTCCGGATTTATTTCGATAGTTATCATTTTCCCCACCATCCACCACTCCATATTTTGTCTTGTCCACTCTGAAATAAACTAAAAGCACTGTGCTGGTTTGCCTCACCGGTGACTTATCCTCCCTGAAATTGGGTTGACATGGGTTGATTTATGGTCGATATTGGCGCAAAGTGGGTAAATGTGGGGAATTATCCCGCAACTATTTGCCAGCAGATTGTTTGCCGGGAAGTTTTTTTGTTGCAAACCAGGGGAGGCAGTCAGGCCAAATGTTTCAGGGCGAGCACAAAAACACCATGGATAGCAAGGGGCGCGTCAACATTCCCGCGTCCTTTCGCGAGACTCTGCGTACCCGTTATGCAGATGAACAAGTCATTGTCACACGCGATTACGATGGATGTCTGCGCGCTTACCCGCCGAAGGAATGGGAGCGGAGCGTGTTGGCCTCGGTGAAACGGTTTGACATTAATGACCAATTCCGCCGTTCCTTTGAACGTTTTGTCATCAGTCCCGCTGTCACCTGCCTGCCCGACAAACAGGGGCGTATTTTGTTGCCTGCCACATTGCGCGAGCATGCGGAACTGGATAAAACCGTGTTGTTTGCCGGTGGGGCCAGCCATTTTGAAATTTGGGATATCGCACGGCGGGAATCCCGGATCGAGGAAGACCTGGTCATCCTCAAAAAAGGTCCGCCGAGTCCCTGATGTGGATGTCCACACGCATATTCCGGTGCTGCTCAACCCCTTTGTGGATGCCCTCTGTATCGACAGGGACGGGCATTATATTGATACCACATTTGGCCGCGGCGGCCATGCCAGGGCATTGCTTTCTCGCTTGTCGGACAAAGGGCGGTTGCTGGCACTGGACCGGGACCCGCAAGCCATTGCCGAAGGAGAGCGGCTTGCGGCGGATGATGCGCGTTTTTGTATCCGGCACCGGTCATTCGCCGATCTGGCTGAGGCATTGGACGAGATCGGATGGCGCAACGTTAACGGGGTCGGTTTTGATCTCGGCGTATCTTCGCCACAACTGGATGATGCCAGCCGTGGTTTTGCCTTTGGCAAGGATGGGCCGCTGGATATGCGCATGGATACCAGTGGCGGCAAAACGCTGGCAGAGCGTTTGCAGCACATGGGTGAGCGTGAACTCGCTCACATTTTACGTGAATACGGGGATGAGCGTTATGCCGGACGCATCGCCCGTGCCATCCTGCGTGCGCGGGATGAGGGCAAACTGATGCGCACATCAGAACTGGAAAATGCGTGTTTCCATGCGGTGCCCAGGCAGGCCCGGCACGGACGGGCGCATCCGGCCACGCGCACGTTTCAGGCATTGCGTATCTGGGTGAATGATGAAATGGGCCAACTGGAGGCGGGGATCAAAGGCGCCATGGATCGTCTGGCGCCTGGCGGACGTCTGGCTGTCATTTCCTTTCATTCCGGCGAAGACAGGCGAGTGCGTGATTTGATTGAAGCCCGGGTACACCCCTGCACTTGTCCGCCGCAGTTTCCGATATGTGTCTGCGGGAAGACTCCGGACATGCGCTGGGTGCAGAAAAAACCATTGCGGTCCTCCGAAGATGAATGCAATCGCAATCCACGCAGCCGCACGGCGAGACTGCGGATTGCCGAGAAGCTGCAATGAATCCGAAATATCATTCCGTTCGTAGATGGTTGATGCTGCTGCTGTTGCCGGGATTGCTGGCCGCAGCACAGGTCGGGATGGCCCATAAGCGTCTGGAGCTTGCCAGACAACATGACGCTGTACAGCGCGAAGTGCGTTCGTTGCATGCCGAAATCAGCCGGTTGACGCTTGAATTGGCAACATTAAGCCGCCCCGAGAGATTAAGACGTTTGGCTATTGCTGAATTGGGAATGCGGCCACCCACACCCATGCAGGTGATTCGCCCATGAAGGCCACGTCGGATATTTATGTTCGCCGCCGGATTGAGGCTATTACGGGACTTATGGCACTGGGTTTCGCCCTGTTGGCGATTCGTGCGGTAGATCTGCAATGGTTGCAGGCAGACAAATTGCAACAACTGGCGGAAAACCAGCGGCAACGGGAATTCTCTATATCTGCACCACGAGGCCCCATTCTGGATACTCAGGGGCGCGTGCTGGCTGAGAGTATTCAGGTTCCATCCATATCGGCTATTGCGAACGAGGTGCCACAAGGCCGTATTGCAGATATTGCCAAGGCGCTCGGTATGCAAAAATCCCGATTGGTGCAACGTTTACGCGGGCGTCACGGTTTTGTCTGGCTGGCACGTCAGATTAGCCCCGATACAGCCAAAATGGTGATGGCTCTGAATATCCCCGGTGTGCGTCAGGAGATGGAATGGCGCCGCTACAACCCTCTCGGGCCCGCCACTGGGCACCTGCTTGGTTTTGTCGGCGTGGACGGGCGTGGTCTTGAAGGGCTGGAGCACAGTATGGACACACAATTGGCCGGCCTGCCCGGACGGATGCAGGTGCGGCGTGATGCGCGCGGGGTTTCTCTACCCGGCGGAGCATGGTTGACGCAGCCAAGAATGGGGCGGCAAGTCTCGCTTTACCTGGATGCCACAATTCAGAGCCTGGCTTATGCGGCATTGGCCGAGGGTGTCCGGATTCAGGGTGCGAAGGGCGGTTCGGTGGTAGTCATGCGCCCGGGTGATGGTGCGGTGTTGGCCATGGCAAGCTGGCCCGGTTTCAATCCCAATGATTTTCATCGCTATCGCCCCAACCAGTGGCGCAACCGCGCTGTAACCGATGTGTTTGAGCCGGGATCGGTGCTCAAGCCCTTTGCGGTGGCAGCGGCTCTGGAAACCGGGCGATGGCGAAAGCAATCCCGGATTTTCTGTGAAAACGGGCATTTTAGAGTGGCGAATTATGTGATTCATGATGATCATTCAGAGGGCTGGCTGGATATGACGGGCGTATTGGCCCGATCAAGTAATATCTGTGCGGCAAAATTGGCGCTGGATGTAGGCCCCGAACGATTGCACCACATTCTGGAAAAGGTTGGACTGGGTAACCGGACAGGTATTGGGTTAAGCGGGGAGTCACCTGGCATCTTGCCCCCTGCGGAACGCTGGGGGCCGGTGGAAACAGCCACCATTGCCTTTGGCCAGGGAGTCGCCATTACGCCGTTGCAGCTTGCAACGGCATTTTCCGTTTTGGTCAATGATGGTATGCATGTTTCTCCAAGAATTATCCGGGGGCGCACGCATGGCGAGCCATACCGGGTGATACCCAAAAAAATCGCCCGTACCGTGATGAAAATGCTTGTTCATGCAGCCAGTCCCGAAGGTACGGGGGTGTTAGCTGTGCCCGCCGGTTACCGCGTAGCCGGTAAAACCGGCACGGCACAAAAACCCGATGGACATGGCAGCTATGCAAAGGGAAAATTTACCGCTGTGTTTGCGGGCGCCGTACCGGCGGATGATCCGCAGTTGGTCATTGCCGTGATGGTTGATGAACCGCAGGAAAGTATTTATGGCGGCAAGGTAGCGGCCCCCATTTTTCGGCATATTGCAGCCGCAGCACTACCTTATCTCGGCGTTTCTCCTCACAGGACCAACCATGACTGGCGAAGCATGACCGTGGCAGACCATGATTCATCCAGACCGGAAACAGGTGATGCACTTCCTTCCCTGTATCGCCGTTCATTGCGCGAGGTGCGCAAGCTGGCATCGGCTTCCGGCTATCAATTGCATGTCCATGGTAGCGGCTGGGTTATGCGGCAAAAACCGGTGGCTTTAAGTCATATGGACCCGGGCGCTGTGCTGGAGGTCTGGCTTGATGACTGATGCGCAGATCGAAACAAACCCGATGCGGATGAAATTGCTTGAAATGAGCAAGCGTCCGCCGCGCATGTTGAGTGATCTGGCAGAGAATAAAACGTGGCTGCGCGGTGACACGGAAGTGAACGGGCTATGCGATGACTCACGCCATATCCAACCTGGAGAAGCGTTTTTTTGCCTGCCTAGAGCCGGTGAAAAGGCGGGGAAGTTTATTCATCAGGCAGAGGATGCGAGTGCGGTGGCTGTGATTTCCGTGGGTAGTCTGGTGCTCGATATGGCGTTGCCTCACCTGGCTCTGCCGGATATGGCTGCTGCGGGACGCTTGTTGCGGCGCTGGTTTGATACGGAGCAGACGCCTGTGCAAATGATTGGTGTGACTGGAACCGATGGTAAAACAAGTGTGGCGTGGATGTTGCGCGAGGCGATATCCCGCAAGCTTGGAAGCGCATGGGCTGTGGGGACATTGGGCTGGACCAGGGATACCAATGATTTTCTGGATATTGGCAATACGACGCCTTCCATGCTGACGCTTCACCGGCTTCTGGCAGCCGCGCAGGATGCAAATGTACCGGCGATAGTATGCGAAGTTTCTTCGCACGGGATTGCCCAACAGCGCACCGCCGGCATTCCGTTCCGTACGGCGGTCTGGACCAATCTGGGGCATGATCATCTGCAGGCGCATGGTGGTTTTGAGGCTTATGCGGAGATTAAACAGAGGTTTATTCATCAGGTTGCGGAAGAAGGCGGGTCGGTGGTGTGTAATGCGGATAACGAGGCGGTTCATATCCGTTCGCCATTATCGGCATTGAGGTACGGTCATGGGCTGTATCGTGAGGGTCTGATGCTGGGTTGGGAGCAGGAACTGCCGGGCATGCTTCGGCTTAAGTATTTCAGGGAAGGTGAGGCTGGCGAAGTCTGCGTTGAAGATATTCCTCTGGGGGAATTCCATGCTGAAAACCTTGCCGCGGTCGCTTTGACGTTACTTGCGGGAAAGTATGCACAGTTAAAGGAACTCCCGAAACTTCTTTCGGGCATCAGTGCCCCCCCCGGACGTATGCAGCCGATGAATATCGGGCGGTGGCAGGTGTTTGTGGATTATGCGCACACGCCCGAAGCGCTTGAGTCCTGTCTTTGTGCCGCACGCAAGCTGACAAAGGAAAGGTTGCTTATGGTGTTTGGTTGCGGCGGTGAGCGGGATCGGGAAAAGCGCCCGCAGATGGGAGAGATTGCCACGCGCCTTGCCGATGTGGTCTGGGTGACAAGTGATAATCCCAGAGGGGAGTTGCCGGCGGTGATTGCTTCCGAGATCGAACAGGGCATTCCCCACCCGTATCCTGCCGAAGTTCATTTGCAGTTAGATCGTGGGCAGGCAATTACCGAGGCAGTCCATGCGCTGCAACGTGGCGATGTGCTGGTGATCGCAGGGAAAGGGCACGAAACCTATATGGAAGTTGCGGACGAACGCAGGCCGTGGAGTGATACGGAAATGGCGGTACTGGCCTTACACGAAAAGTCGGATATGGCGGAATTCAGGGCATGCGCATGACGGGTCATGAATTGCAAGCGAGCACACAGGGGGAATGGTATGGTACACCGCCTTCCGAGGTGTTTGGGCTGAGCACCGATACGCGGAGCTTGAGGAAAGGTGAGGCATTTCTGGCGCTTCGAGGGCCAACATTTGACGGGCATCGGTTCGTCCCTGAGGCCATGGAGCGCGGTGCATCCGCTTTGATTGTGGATCGTAAGGGGGATGGCGCGGGAGATGCGTTGTGGCAGTCGGTGAGATTGCCGCGGCTTGTGGTCAACAACACTTTGGATGCGCTTGGTGATGTTGCCAGCGCATGGAGGAAACAGTTGTCCGGCACGGTGGTTGCCATTACGGGCTCCTACGGTAAGACCACGGTGCGTTCGATGCTGGAACATGGCCTAAGGCGCATGGGACTGAATGTGGCCGCGACGAAAGCGAATGACAATAATCTCATCGGCGTACCGCAAACCATTCTGTCCATCGAACAGGACGCCGATGTCGCGCTGGTGGAATGCGGCGTCAGCGAAACAGGCGAAATGCGGCGGCTGGCGCGGATGCTTCAGCCGGATGTTGCGATGATTACCGGGCTTGCTCCGGCCCATGCGGAAGGCCTGGGCGATTTACGCGGCGTGGCGCGTGAAAAGGGTGTCCTGTTGCAACATCTCACGGAAAACGGTTGCGCGGTGCTGGGAGCCGGCGTGTCCGCCGTGATGCGTGATCAGGGTGTTTCTCCTGATGTGGTCTGCATGGACATGGATGATTCCCCGGATGGTTCCGTGGTGCGTTGGCAGATTCGGGACAGCCACTGTCTGTTGCGGCTTGGCGGTGAAACGGCAACGGTTGAACTTAACGTTCCGGCACCGCACCAGGCGGCGGATATGGCGCTTGCTGCCACCGTTATTCACTATTTGACACAAAAAGAAATTGGTGAAATTGCGGAGGCGCTTTCCGGGTGGCAGGCAGTGCCCGGACGCATGCAATGTCTACCGGGTGTTCATGCGTCGACCATCATCCATGACGCCTACAACGCCAATCCGGCTTCCATGGCCGCGGCCCTTGATACGTTAAGGAGAATGCCGGGTCGGCACTTCGCCGTGCTTGGCGATATGGCGGAACTGGGGGAAGCATCCGTATCCCTGCACGCCGCGCTGGATGTATCCGGAATGGATGGCCTGATTCTGGCAGGTCAGCGGATGAAAGCGCTGGCTGATACATGCGCCACGGCACAATGGGTTCCAGACGCCGATGTGGCCATGCTGGCTGCAAAAAAGATGAGTTTGGGCGCGGGCGATGTGGTGCTGGTCAAGGGTAGCCGCTGCATGGGTCTGGAAAAGGTGGTGGATGCATTGATGGAGCAAGGTGTTGAAATGCGAGGGGAGAAAGCCGATGCTGTATAATCTGCTTTCTCCACTGGCTGACCAGCATGCTTTCTTCAATCTGTTTCAGTACATTACTTTCCGTACCGTCTATGCGCTGATTACCGCGTTGCTGTTGTGTTGGATTCTGGGGCCTGGTTTTATCCGCAGGCTCAAATTACGCCAAGGAAAAGGGCAGCCCATTCGTAACGACGGGCCTGCTACCCACTTGAGCAAAGCAGGCACGCCGACCATGGGCGGCGTGCTTATTCTGTTTGCCTTGATAATTTCCACGCTGCTGTGGGCTGATTTGACCAATGCCTTCGTATGGCTGGCCCTGTTGCTCACCGCCAGCTACGGTGCAATTGGCTGGTATGATGATTATCTGAAAATAACGCGGAGCGATTCCAGAGGTTTGTCCGGTCGCTGGAAACTGGTGATGCAGGTGGTATTTGGAACTGTTGCGGCGTTGGGTTTATTGCAATTAACACAGCCGATTGTGGATATTCCCTTCTTCAAGGTGCAATGGGATATGGGCTTGTGGTATGTCCCCTTCGTGGTACTGGTATTGGTGGGGACTTCCAACGCTGTAAACCTGACGGATGGGCTGGACGGGTTGGCGGTTGCACCGACATTCATGGTGGCGACAGCGCTGGCTGTGGTGGTCTATCTCGCAGGTCATGCCAAATTCTCCGCATATTTGTTGATTCCTCATGTAGTCGGCGCGGGTGAATTGACCGTGTTTTGTGGCGCCATGGTGGGCGCTTGTCTGGGGTTTCTCTGGTTCAATACCTATCCGGCGCAGGTGTTTATGGGCGATGTCGGCGCATTGGCACTGGGCGGTGCGCTTGGTTTTGTGGCCAGCGCCGTACACCAGCAGTTGCTACTGGCCATTGCCGGTGGCCTGTTTGTGCTGGAGGCGGTGAGCGTCATGGTGCAGGTGGCTTCGTTCAAGTTGACGGGAAAGCGTGTATTCCGTATGGCGCCGATCCACCATCACTTCGAACTCAAAGGATGGGCGGAACCCAAGGTGATTGTCCGGTTCTGGATTATTTCCCTGATTCTGGCGCTGGTTGCGCTTTCCACGTTGAAGATTCGATGATGATGTGGAAGAAAAGCGGCGTTCATCCGGATACCGCCGTTATTGGCATGGGCCGGACGGGATGTTCCGTGGTCCGTTTCCTGGAGCAGCAGGGCATCGTGTGCGCAGCCTACGATGAAAAACTCAAAGCCTTGCCAGAAGATATCCGCGCCAACTTGCATACAGGCACACTGCGCCCCAAGGATTTACAGGGCTATTCACGGGTCATTGTCAGTCCGGGCGTGGACTGGCGACACCCGGCGCTGGCACATGCGCGTGCACAAGGTGTGCAGGTTATTGGCGATATTGACCTGTTCAACGAACGGTTTTCCGGCGATCTGCTCGCTATCACAGGCACTAACGGTAAAAGCACGGTCGTGCATTTAGTGGGATTGATGCTGGAGGTTTTGCATGGGGGCGTTGAAGTGGGCGGTAATATTGGCGTGCCCATGCTGGATATGTTGCATGATGGAAAAAGCCCCGCGCGTGCGGTGCTTGAACTGTCCAGTTTCCAATTGGAGCGTTGCCAGGGTATTCACCCCAAGTGGGCGGTGTTACTGAATGTGCAGCCGGATCATGCGGATATGCACGAAAACTTTGACGATTATGAAGCAGCCAAATTGAGGCTGTTTGAGCAACAGGGTGAAGGCGATATAGCCATGCTGCCGCTGGATGTTCATTGGACTGATCTGGCCAGTGACCTGGCACAGCGTGGTGTGCGGGTGCGGCATTTTAGCATCATGAAGTCTGGCATCATGGAACATGAGCGACAGGTGGATGCCGGATTGTTGCCCGAAGAGGGCGAGAGCCTCGAAGATGGTGGAGGCAAGTTGTTCTGGACGGAAGGGGATACCCGCCATGAGATTCCGATTGAACGTCTGCGGGTGCGTGGCGCGTATCAGCAGTTGAATCTGGCTGTGGCCGCTCAGGCAGCGGCGGATTTCGGCGTTTCAGCTAATGTCATTACCGAATCTTTGACCGCTTTTCGCGGCCTTGCGCACCGGCTGCAATATATCGGGCATCGGATGGGCAGGGCGTGGTACGATGATTCCAAGGCAACCAATCCGGATGCGGCGAAAGCAGCACTCATTTCTTTTGAACGCGCGATATGGATATGTGGCGGTTTAACCAAGGGACTGGATTTGGCGCCGATGACCGAGACGGTGAAACAACACGTCGCAAGCGCTTACATTATTGGCAAACAGGTGAAGCCATACAGGGAAATGCTTAAAAAAGCAGGTGTGTCCTGTCGCGTTGCAGGCAATATGCAAAAGGCGGTGGCGCTGGCCGCAGAGAACAAACTGTCACTACCCGTGTTGCTGTCACCGGCTGCGGCCAGTCAGGATCAGTTCAGGGATTACGCGGAACGAGGGGATCGTTTTGCCGAGGCTGTTGCACAATTGGAGAAGGCCGCATGAAGCCCCCGATGCAGCCCAATCCGAAGCACTTGGCACCGGCCGATCCCGTCATGGCCGGCAGTGTGTTGCTGCTGGTTGTCGTAAGTCTGGTCATGGTAGCCAGTGCCAGTATGAGCGTATCCGAAGTGCGTTATGGCGATGCCTACCGGATTATCGGCCACTGGCTGATTTACATGCCTTTGGGGCTTTTGTTGATGTGGTGGATATCACGTATCGAAGTGGACTGGTGGCGGATGGCCGTCATGCCCTTGTTGGGTTTAGCCTTACTGCTGCTATTGCTGGTTCTGGTACCGGGAATCGGTGCGGATATCAATGGCGCAAGACGGTGGTTTTCCCTGCCTGGCTTGACCGTGCAACCGGTGGAACTGGTCAAACCCGTTCTGGTTATTTATATGGCTTATTACATGGCCCGTTTTCCCGAGCGGCTGGAGCAGTTTTCCAAAGGGCTGGCGCCCATGCTGGTGATTCTCGTCGTGACCGTGTTGCTGCTGTTATTGCAGCCGGACTTTGGCAATGCCGCATTACTGGTCGTACTTTGTTTGTGCATGTGGTTTGCCGGCGGTGTTCCGATGCGGCATCTGATGTTGTTGTTCATCAGTGTCGTTCCTGTCGGGATGATTATTCTGCTGGCTGAACCATACCGTACCCGGCGACTGCTCAGTTTCCTGGACCCATGGGCCGATCCGCTTGGCAGCGGCTATCAACTTGTTCAATCCATGATTGCTTTTGGCGTGGGTGGTTTGCAGGGCGCAGGCCTCGGCCAGAGTGTACAAAAACTCTTCTATCTACCCGAGCCATTTACCGATTTTATTACCGCCGTACTGGGTGAGGAATTCGGTCTTGTTGGCACGCTTGTTCTGATTGCCTTGTTTGGCATCATTCTGTGGCGCGGCATGCGATTGGCGCGGCATGTCAAGGATACATATCAACGCCTGTTGGTGCTGGGCTCGGTCGTACTGTTGACCATCACGTTCTTTATCAACATGGGTGCGGCCATGGGGATCATGCCTACCAAGGGGATGCCGATGCCATTGTTGTCCTATGGAGGCAGCGCCCTGTTCGGTTCCTGCATCCTGCTGGGACTTATTTTTTCCGTACAGCGTCATCTTCCGGAAAACATCCACAGTTCCGGGCATGCGAGGAAAACGTGGAAGGCTGCAACATGAACCGGATGGAAAATCTATTGTGCATTGCCGGTGGCGGCACAGGTGGACACGTGTTTCCCGCACTGGCGCTGGCAGATATTGCCCGGCGCCATTGGCCGCATTTGCAAGTATCGTTTATTGGTGTTGAACGCGGCCTGGAATCCAGATTACTGCCTGAACGTGGAGAGGCCGTGCTTTTTCTGACCATGCACAGTGTACAGGGTGCGGGGTTTGTGCAGCGCTTGCGCGTGCTGGTTTGGGAGTTGCCGAGGGCCGTTCTGCATATTTGGAAACACTGGCGCGCTGCACGTCCACGGCTGGTGGTGGGTGTGGGCGGCTATGCCAGCGTAGCTGGTGTGGTTGCGGCAATTTTGCGCCGTATTCCTGTGGTACTTTATGAACAGAATGCCGTGCCGGGGCTGGTGAACCGCAAACTGGCCCGTTTCTGCCAGGGCATTCTTCTGGGTTTCGCGGAGGCTGCGGACGGGTTGCCACGGAATAAATGCAGGCATACCGGCAATCTCGTGCCGCAAGCTATTCGGGAGGTTCATTGGCAACCTCACACCCCGCCGGGATTGATTGTGCTGGGTGGTTCGCAGGGAGCAAAATTTCTGAACGAGACGGTGCCGGCATCCTGCCGGATACTGAAGCAGGCAGGGCATATATTTACGGTGACGCATGTGGCGGGTGAAGGCGCTGGCCGGGTGGAAACAATCGCAAAGACTTACCGTGATGCCGGAATTGATGCCGAGGTGATTGATTTTTGCCATGACATGCCGGGATTGTACGTTAAAGGCGATCTGATGATTGCCCGTGCGGGTGCCATGAGTGTCAGCGAGGCCGCCGTGGTGGGAATGCCGACAGTCTTTGTGCCTTTGCCGAGCGCGGCGGATGATCACCAGCGTCACAATGCCCGATCACTGGCATCCCTTGGAGCCGCCGTGATTATCGACCAGAAGAACGGCGATGCAAGCGTATTGGCCAGTGAAATTGAGAAACTGTTGTTTGATGCCAAACGGTTAAAGGCCATGAGTGAAGCCGCAGTAAAATCCGTTCCCGAACAAGGTGAAAAGAAAATGCTGGATATGCTGGGAACGTGGTTAGGCACGGGAATGAAATAAATGATGCAAACTAACTGGTCTTTCCGTCCATTTTCTGTGTTGTGCAAACAGTTACATAGCTCTGCTATGCTCCTGTTTGCACGCCTTGAAAATGAACAGAAATTCTGCGCTATGTTGCATCATTTATTTCATTCCCGTGCCTTGGATATCCCGGCATGAAACGTTGGGTACAGCACATACACTTCACCGGCATCGGTGGTATCGGCATGAGCGGTATTGCCGAGTTGCTGCATAATCAGGGCTTTTCCGTACAGGGTTCGGACATGGCTGAAAGCGCCAATGTGGAGCGGCTGCGTTCACTTGGCATCCATGTGTTCATCGGGCATCAGGCCGGACAATTAGGACAGGCTGAGGTGGTGGTCGTTTCATCCGCCATCGCCGACGGCAATCCTGAGTTGGCAGAGGCGCATGAGCACGGCATTCCGGTCATTCCCCGTGCTGAAATGCTGGCGGAGCTGATGCGCATGAAAGAGGGCATTGCCGTGGCCGGGAGTCACGGCAAGACCACCATCACTTCATTGATTGCGCATGGCATGGAAACTGCGGGACTGGATCCGACTTACGTCATCGGTGGCCGCCTGATGGCCAGCGGCGGCAATGCCCGGCTTGGCGACAGTCCGTGGCTGGTGGTTGAAGCGGACGAAAGCGATGGTTCATTCCTGCGGCTAACGCCTACCATTGCCGTGGTCAGCAATATTGATTCCGAGCATCTCGACCATTATGGTGATTTTGAACATCTGATGGATGCTTTTCGGCAATTTACCGGAAGCGTTCCCTTCTACGGACGCGCGATATTACACCACGAACATCCGAATGTTGCGCTGTTGCGGGATGCCTTACATAAACCCGTGATTACCTATGGGCGTAGTCCTCAGGCCGATATTCATTTACTGGATATCCGGCCGGAACGAATGGGCCAGCATATCAGCGTTAGCCGGGCGAACGGGGAAAATTTTGGTGAATTCTTTCTTCCCATGCCGGGCATACACAATGCCGAAAATGCTCTGGCGGCGATCGCCGTGTTGCGCGAACTGGATGTGGATGCGGAAACGATCCGGCAGGCACTGCACTCGTTTGAAGGTATTCAGAGACGTTTCCAGTGCACACGGTTGGGCCGGGGCATACTGGTGGATGATTATGCGCATCATCCTTGCGAAATTATGGCGACGCTGGCGACAGCGCGCACATGCTGGCCGGATGAACCATTGCTGGTGTTGTTTCAGCCGCACCGTTATAGCCGCAGCCGTGATTTGATGGATGAGTTCCTGGGCGCATTCGATGAAGCGGCCGAGGTGGTGTTGTTGCCGATTTATGCCGCCAGCGAGAATCCGATTGAAGGCATCAGCAGCGAAGCGATGGCTGCGGGGATGAAGAAACGAGGGCATCGCAATGTGCGTTGTTGCGCGGGGCTGGATGAAGCGCGGGACATTGCCAGAGCCTCGTTAGCCGTTGGCCGGACAGTCATGCTTCTGGGGGCGGGATCCATCGGATCCCTCGCCATGGAGTTGCGTCAGTCCTTGCAGGAGAAGGCCGCATGACGGTCTGGAACGTACAGTTGAAAGCGTGGGGAACATTGCGTGAAAACGAGTCGATGTCGCGCCACACCACGCTGGGCGTGGGCGGCCCGGCCCGCTGGTATTTCAAACCGGAAGACAGGGATGCTGTCATTCATGCCATGAAATACATCCCCTCTGGTCTGCCTCTGTTGCCATTGGGGCGTGGCAGCAACCTTCTGGTTCCCGATGACGGGTTTTCCGGTCTGGTCATGGATTTGAGCTGCCTTTCCGGGATTTCCTGTGATGGAAAACAGATTACGGCTGAAGCCGGAGCGCGTATGAACAAGCTGTCGCAGCGGTGCGCGGAAGCAGGACTGGCCGGTCTTGAATTCATGGCGACTGTCCCCGGAGATGTGGGCGGCGGCATTGCCATGAATGCGGGAGCATTTGGTCAGCAGGTATCAGACACATTGCAATGGGCCGAAGTCGTAAACATAGACGGCGAGAGTACGAAGCTGGACGCTAAAGTGCTGGATATGGCCTATCGCCGTACCTTGCTTCCGGAAGGTTCTCTGGTGCTGTCGGCATGTTTTGAACTTCAACCGGACGAACCCGAAATGATAAAGGAACGCATGCGCGCCATGCGTAAAAAACGCAGCAGTACCCAGCCTTTGGAAAAGCCCAATTGTGGGTCGGTGTTCAAGAATCCGCCGGGTGACCATGCCGCGCGTTTGATCGAAGCCGCGGGGCTGAAGGGTTTCCGGGTCGGTGGTGCATGTATTTCGGATAAACATGCCAATTTCATCGTCAATGAAGGGCAAGCCAGAAGCAGCGATGTGTGTGAACTCATCCGGCATGCCCGGCAAACGGTTGAACAGCGTTTTGGCGTCAGGCTGGAACCGGAAGTGCGGGCGTTGGGGGATAAACTGTGAATGGCGTGGCAGACAAACGAGTCGGCGTGCTGATGGGTGGTATTTCCAGTGAACGGGAAATATCGCTCAAATCCGGCTGCGCGATGCTGGAGGCATTGCTGGCAAGGGATGTGGCCGCTTTCGGAATCGATTTAGATGGAGACTGGGTTGAGCAGCTTCGCGAAGCCGATATGGATGTGGCTGTGATCGCTCTGCATGGGCGCTGGGGCGAGGACGGATGCGTGCAGGGGTTGCTTGAAATTCTACAAATTCCCTATACCGGTTCCGGCGTGATGGCCTCGGCATTGTGTATGCACAAGCGGTTGTGCAAGGCCATATTGGAAAAAGCAGGCATAAAAACACCCGTGGATATTCCGATCACGGCAGATGGGCCGATTCGTTATCCGGTGATCGTCAAACCGGTGGCGGAAGGCTCCAGCGTCGGGCTGCATATGCTTAAGCGTGCGGATGACTGGCGTGCATTGAGTATTGATGATGCCGGGGAATGGATGGCGGAGATGCCGGTGAAGGGCGTGGAAGTGGCTGTTTCCGTATTGAATGGCAAAGCGCTGCCGCCCGTGGAGGTTTCACCCAAATCCGGCGTATATGACTTTGATGCCAAATACACACATGGCGCAACGGACTATTTTTGCCCCGCGAGATTACCGGCGGAAACGCTCCGCCTGTGTATGCAGCGGGCCGAGCAGGCTGTTATTGTGAACGAGTGTCTGGGGGCGCCACGTGTGGACATGATTGTTGCCGATGGCGGGGAGCCGGTTGTGCTGGAGGTGAATACGGTGCCTGGCATGACCGAAACCAGTCTGCTGCCGAAAGCAGCCCTGGCCGCGGGTATTGATTTTCCGGAGTTGTGTTTGCGTATGCTGAATGCAGCCCGGCTGGATGTGCCGAAACTGAATGCCGGGGGAGCGGCACCATGATTCGCCCCAACCGCAAACGTCGGCTGGCAAGCAGAAACCGAATGAAACGTGTGTTGAATCGTATAGGACGCCTGTGTGCGGGGATGGCCGGTTTGACGCTGGTTTTGGCCAGTGCATGGTGGCTGAATCAGGCATTGTCCGTTGAGGTATGGACGATTCGTGGTGTATCGGGATATCTTGAAACAGCGATTGATACGGAATTGAATACGATGAAAACGCTGGATTTTATTCATGCACGGCCTTCCAGATTGCGCCGGATATTGCTGGCCCGTTTGCCGGATCTGAATGATATAAGCATTGCTCGCAGCTTGCCGGACAAGCTGAAAATCACTGCCAAGGAAAGAATACCGGTCGCTTTATGGCAGAACCCGGACGGGAAAGTGTCGTTGGTTGATGGAAAGGCTGTGCCTTATCGTGCATTACGCCGTGGCGAACAGTTGGATTTGCCTTTGTTGCGTACGTTCCGGTCCGATCTTGGAGAAGCAGTCAATCTGTTGCTGGCCGTAAAACCGGCAAGTAATGACCGCTATGCACATTTGAGTGAATTGATTAGCGAAGGCAGTAGCTGGCGGTTTAATTTCGATCGTGGTCAAAGCTGGTTGTTGCCGCGTGGTGATGATGGTCAGCGCATACGGGATTTAATCGCTCTCATGCAACAAAAACGCTGGCGTGGCGGGGGCTGGCGCATTGACGCGCGGCTGCCTACACGCTGGTTTATCCGGAAATCAAAGATTGGAGGGGTGGTCTAATGGCCAAGGACGATCAAATTCTTGTGGGGCTGGACATCGGGACCAGTAAAATTGCCTGCGTGGTGGCGGAGGCAGGGCCGGATGGCAGGCTGGACGTTGTGGGTGTCGGCACGCATCCGTCGCGTGGTTTGCGCAAGGGCGTAGTGGTGAATATCGAGAGCACAGTTGAGTCCATACGTCTGGCGGTTGAAGAAGCCGAATTGATGGCGGGTATTGAAATCAAGTCCGTGTTTACCGGTATCGCCGGCAGTCATATCCGCGGTTACAACAGCCATGGCGTGGTGGCAAGCAAGGGTGGTGAGGTTACGTCCGAGGACGTGGAACGGGTGATCGACGCTGCCCGTGCCATGAATATTCCGGCGGACCAGAAAATTCTGCATATCCTGCCGCAGGAATACATCATCGATAACCAGGACGGCATTCGTGAGCCGGTGGGCATGAGCGGTGTTCGTTTGGAAGCCAAGGTGCATATTGTCACCGGTGCGGTGTCATCGGCGCAAAATATCATCAAGTGTTGCAATCGCTGCGGTCTGGATGTTGCCGATATGGTATTGGAACAGGTGGCTTCCAGTGAAGCCGTGCTGGCGCAGGATGAAAAAGATATTGGCGTGGCTCTGGTGGATATCGGAGGTGGCACAACAGATATCGCGGTGTTTCTTGATGGCGCCATACGCCACACGGCGGTCATTCCCATTGGCGGCGACCATTTGACCAACGATCTGGTGGTGGGATTGCGCACCAGTGCCCGCGAAGCTGATCAACTCAAGAAGAAATACGGCGCGTGCATGGTGTCACTGGTGTCCCCTGAGGATCAGGTGGAGGTCCCCAGCGTCGGTGGACGCCCGCCGCGGCCCATGCCACGGCAGGTGATGGCTCAGATTCTGGAGCCGCGCGTGGAAGAACTTTTTGAACTGGTGAAAGCCGAGATGCACCGCTCGGGTTTTCAGGAACTCGTGGCTGCCGGTCTGGTTGTGACCGGTGGCTGCAGTTTGCTGGATGGCATGGTCGAATTGGCTGAGGACATATTCGATATGCCGGTCCGGCTTGGTCGGCCAAGTGGCGTGGGAGGATTGGCGGATGTGGTGTCCAGTCCCATCTATGCTACGGGGGTCGGTCTTATCCAATACGGACAACATTATCGGCAAACAACTCCGGTGAGGGGAGAATCAGGCAAGCCGGTATTTGCCCGTGTATGGGCGCGTATGCGCCGTTGGTTCGGAGATACGGCATGAAGGCAAAAGTGAGAAAAAATTGAGGATAAAGGGTGCGAAGATGGGCAAAAACACTACAGGAGGAATATCATGAGTACGTTATATACATTAGAGGATACGGTGGGGCAATCGGCCCAACTCAAGGTGATTGGTATCGGCGGGGGTGGCGGCAATGCCCTGAATAATATGATTGACCAAAATCTGCGTGGTGTGGATTTCACCATTGCCAACACGGATGCGCAGGCCATCGAGAACAGTAGCGCGGAGACCAAAATCCAGCTTGGTGCGGAAATCACACGTGGGCTGGGAGCTGGTGCGGATCCGCAGACCGGTAAAGTGGCGGCGGAAGCCGAGCGCGATCGTTTGCGTGAATTGTTAACCGATACGGATATGGCATTTATTACTGCCGGTATGGGCGGCGGTACGGGTACGGGCGGCGCACCGGTAATTGCCGAAATAGCCAAGGAAATGGGCGTACTGACAGTTGCTGTCGTGACCAAGCCGTTTAATTTCGAGGGCAAGCGTCGCATGCGTCAGGCGGAAGCCGGCATTGCCGAACTGGGCAAACATGTGGATACGTTGATCATTATTCCCAATCAGAAGCTGATTGGCGCTGTCGGCAAACACACGACCATGCTGGAGGCGTTCCGTAAGGCGGATGACGTACTTTTGCAGGCGGTGCGTGGCATTGCTGAGCTGATTACCCATACCGGTTATATGAACGTCGATTTCGCTGACGTGAAAGCAGTGATGAGCGAAACCGTCGGCATGGCCATGATGGGAAGTGGTTCGGCCAGCGGCGAAAGCCGGGCTTGTGAGGCGGCAGAACGGGCAATCTCTTCGCCACTGCTGGAAGATGTCGACATCCACGGTGCTCGCGGCATTCTTGTCAATGTCACCGGTAATGAGGATATGACGCTCGCCGAGTATGATGAGGCGGTCAGTATCATCCATAATATGGCGGATGAGGACGCCAATATTATCTGCGGCATGGTATATGATCAGAATGCAGGCGATGAGATGCGTGTCACTGTTGTGGCAACCGGGTTGGCCAGCGAGACATCCCCCAAGCTTACCACCATCAAGAGCGCTCCCGAAGGTAGAAGATTGCCGAGAACGCCGGTGTTGCTAGGTGCGGAGGCCTTGCAGACAGGTATGGGCGATGGGCAGGTAGTGCAGGCGCCACTGTTTGGCCATGAAGAGGCTTATGATGAAGACACCTTACAGGTACCGACATGGATTCGGCGGCAGGCGGACTGAATACCTGTAACCGGGTTGTTTCTGATACAGACTTTTCGAGGTGGACGGTTTGTGCCAGTATGCGCGGGTTTGAGTGTGCGATGCATCACGTTTATTGTATTGGCAGGCCGGTAGAATGCGTGCGGAAAGCCGATGGAAAATTACTTTGACATGCAGCCCCGGGGAGGTAAACACATGGTACCGCAAAGAACGCTGAAACACCCCATCCGTTGCAGCGGCATCGGGTTGCATTCCGGTCACAAAGTGGAACTTTCGTTGAAGCCGGCACCTGAGAACACAGGTGTTGTCTTTCATCGCGTAGTCGATGGTGAATGTGTGGAGATTCCGGCACGTGCCGAATACGTAACGGATACGCGCATGTGTACGACGCTGGGAAAAGACCGTGTGTGTATTGCCACTGTCGAGCATCTGCTTTCAGCCATGGCCGGACTTGGTATCGATAATGCGATTGTAGAAGTTGGCGGACCCGAAGTGCCCATCATGGACGGATCATCAGCGCCATTTGTCTTCCTGATTCAGTGTGCTGGAATCCAGGAACAGACGGCTCCCAAGAAAGTACTGCGTATCCTGAAAAAAGTGAGTATGGAAGAGGGTGACAAACGGTGCAGTCTTCATCCAGCCGCCGGTTTCAAGGTGAGCTATCTATTGGACTACGATCATCCGTTGTTGCGCAGCCGCAAGGCCACTGTGGATTTTTCCAGTCAGGCCTATACCCGCGAGGTGGCCCGGGCGCGCACCTTTGGTTTCCTGCATGAGATAGAGGCTCTGCAGAAAGCCGGTCTGGCACTGGGTGGTTCGCTTGAGAATGCAATTGTACTGGATGCTTTCCGTGTGGTGAATGAAGGCGGGTTGCGCTATGAAGATGAATGCGTACGCCACAAAATCCTTGATACAGTGGGTGATCTGGCACTGGCCGGATATCCGGTCGTCGGTGCTTTCGAAGGCGAGCGTACCGGTCACGATATGAATCATCGTCTGGTTAAAGCGCTGCTGGCGGATGCCTCTGCATGGCGAGTTGAGGAATTAAAGGCAGATGGGATTACGGCTTCAAAGGAAACAGGTGTGGCGGCGGCACAAACAGCCTGATCGTAGTTATTTAGACGTTAATCTGTGTACGCCATCCCAGTTGTCCGGGGGTGGTTCCTGGATAAAGTTCCTGCATCGCAGCAACATGACAGAACTTGGTCCGTCGTCCGGCCGTTCGGCTGCCAATTTGGCAAATATGGCTTCAGCTTCTTCAAACTGACGCTTGTGCATTATCATCCATGCTTCCTCATAGGCGTGGGAAAATGATTGATCTTCCGCGCTAACCCGTTCCTGTTCTCCCAGCGGTTCGTAAATTTCCACGGATGTTTTCCTGCCCACCACATATACCCGGTCAACGAAGCGCGCCATGATTCTATCTTGTGCTTCAAAATAGGTGTGATTGCTTATCAGAATTGATGTGCCATAGGTTTTGTTAACGCCTTCAAGGCGGCTCGCAAGGTTGGCATCGTCACCCATGATGGTGTAGTTCATATGGGTTTCCGTACCAATATTGCCGACGATCATGGGGCCGCTGTTTACTCCGATTCTGGCGTGAAGTTCGGGGTATCCCATTTCTATCCAGTGTTTTCTTAATTGCTGCAATTGCGCCTGCTGGGCCAGCGCAACCCGTACGGCCTGTATCGCGTGATCTGGCATATCCAGCGGTGCACCAAAGAAAGCGATAATGGCATCGCCTTCATATTTATCGATGGTGCCACCATGTGCCAGAATAATATCACTCATGGCGGAGAGGTATTGGTTCAGAAAATGTACCAGCTCCTCGGGGTGCATGGATTCAGAGAATGTGGAAAAGCCTGCAATGTCGGAAAACATGGCAGTTATTTCTTTTTTTTCACCGCCCAAACGTAATGTTTCAGGATGTCGCGCCAGTTCGTCCACCACGTGTGGTGCCAGAAAATGCGCAAAAGCATCATGAATGAAGGCGCGCTTGCGTGATTCAATAATATATTCAATAAGTGTGGCAGGGGCGGCCGCCATTAAAATACCCAGAATGAGATAAATTTCCTTCAGCCAGATGTTGTATGACGCAAACAGCCAATACGCCAGAAGCGTGATGAGCAGTGGCACGCCAACCAGGGTGACTCCCTGCACGACGGCGCCGCGCCCCAATACGAACCATCCACAACCCAGCCCGACGAACAAAACACTCAGCAATTCAGTAACCTGCAACCAGGTTGGACGGCGCAATTCCTGATGATGAAGAATATTGGATATCACCGTAGCGTGCGCTTCCACACCCGGGAATACGGTGTCGAAGGGACTCGGGCGGGTGTCAAATACACCTGTTGCAGTGACGCCAAGGAGAACAATGGCATCTTTGAACATGACTGGATTTGCCTTGCCTTCCAGCACGTCCACCGCCGATGCATACTGGAATGTATGACCGGGGCCATAATGGTTTATCAACATCTGACCATGCGTATCGGTTTCAATGCTATTGTCCTGCAGGCGAAGTTCTTCCACGCCATTGCTTGATAAGCGTATCGAAAGCGATGGCCAGTCAAGTGCCAAACGCAGGGTTTGCAGATCAAGGCTGGGGTAATAATAGCCGTTCAGTTCAGCCACGAGCGGAACGTGGCGTACCAGACCATCGGAGTCCGGGAAGAAATTGAAAAAGCCGGATGCTTCAGCAGCTTGTGAGAATATAGACAGATTATTCGTTACAGCTTGCATGTGGGTAATAATGTGCGGGGCATGGCCATCTTGCTGGGCCGTCATTGCCGATGGTTGCAGAAGCTTTTCAGACTGTGCACGTTGTTTTACTGCATTTTGTGATACCGATACGCCATGAGGGTAAAAGAAATAACCCATACAAATGCGGTCATGGTATTTGCGCAATACTGCGGCAAACTGTTCGTCAATATCGCCAATATTTTGATGCTGTTTCAGCCATTGTGTGATCTCAGGTTTTGCCTTTCCGGATAGCGTAATTCTCTCAAGGCTTTCCTGTAACGGATTTTTCTGAGCCTCTGAAAATACCATATCCAACCCAATCACTCTGGCATGATATTGACCCAGTACGCGGTCGATGATCAGGCCAATCTTGTCGCGGGACCACGGCCACCGTCCGACTCTTTCAAGGGAGTGGTCATCGACTGCAACGATAATGATGTTGGGGTCCGGTTTGTTTACACCACGCAAATGAAAACGGGCATCCAGCGTTTTTAATTCTATCAGTTCCAGGAAACGGGGTTGAGCAATGGCAATGGCCAGCGCGGCCAGAGACATCGCCACAATTAGCGGCAGACCGAACCAGCGTTGTCTGTGTTCAAGAAATATACCGAGTTTCTGCAGCATGCTCCCTTCTTTATCTGCCAGACTAATCGTGAGGCGGTCGGCTTGGAAGCATCACTGCCGTAATCAGGATGAAATCAGTCGACGCGGGTGCGTTCCTCAATTTCCTGGGATGTCTTGCAATCAATGCATAGCGTAGTTACCGGACGGGCCTGCAGACGTTTCACGCTGATACTACCGCCGCAGCTTTCGCAAACGCCGAAGCCGCCATCTTTAATGCGGTTCATGGCCTGATCGATCTTTTTGATAAGCTTACGTTCACGGTCGCGAATACGGAGATCAAAATTGCGATCTGTTTCCACCGTGGCCTGATCCGTCGGGTCGGGAAAAGAGGTTTGCTCTTCCTGGTGCATGGACTGGATGGTTTGATTCAGCCCGTCATCAAGCTCCTTCCGCCATGTGGCGAGTTGTTCCCTGAATTTATCGAGTTGTGCTTTACTCAGCGCCATTTTCAACCTCCGGAATCTTCCTGTTTGGCTCTGTCCCATTTATGCATACAGCCAAAATTTTAAGGCGGCGAACCTTAACGATTCATTACCCCCGTGTAAATGCGCTTAAATGTTCATCTGAGAACTAGGGCCTGTTCACATAAATCCAGGCGCAGCCCTGCGGGACGGGTCATCTTTGGCCGCTCCAGCGTTATTTCTCGCTGATGTGCATTCAGCACATTGCACTCGAAATGCCTTGTAGCGATCCAAAAATGACCACGTCGCTATGCCTGGATTTTATGTGAACAGGCCCTAAAATGAGCATACCATGTCTTCGCCAGTTCGCATAGCATCGGCGGCGTACAGAACGATGACAAATTGGTTGCCATTTTTCCGATACCACAGGGATTGATGGCGGCAAACCAGCGGGATTCAACCGATACATTCAACGCCATGCCATGGTAAGCAACCCCTTTTGATACACGGATACCCAGTGCTGCAATTTTTCCATGCTCCGTCCATATGCCGGGAAATCCATTGCGCCTTTCCGATGTCACTCCAAGGCTGGTCAGGGTGTCCATGCATGATTGTTCCAGCAGATGCACATATTGTTTCACGGCCAGTCCGCGCTTGCGCAAATCGATGACGGGATAGAACAGCAGTTGACCGGGACCGTGGAAAGTCGTTTCGCCGCCACGGTCGGTTGCAATGAACGGCGCTGGCAGTTTTCTTTCGAGTCGATTATCCACGCCGCGCAGGCCGGTTGTATAGACCGGATCATGCTCGCAACTCCAGATAATTTCCTCCGTCTTTTTATCTGCAATTGTTGTGGCCCGCAGCTGCATCCGCTGCCATACAGGTTTGTACGGTTGTCGGCCCAGCCATTCAAATACGGGGAAATGTTGTCCGCTTTTCATCTGCGCATGATACATGCATCAATTCATTCAAAAACAGCCAAATCATTTCATAATTTTGTGATGCAAGTCACAGTGAAAATTTGTGGATTTCATTATGGTCAAATGAAACTTAGTACTAAAACCGCTCTTTGATTGTCCGATGATATTGAAGCAAAGGAGGCAAATATGAAGAAACGTCTGATATTTGCTACGATGTTTGTAGCGGTGTTTACCACATCGATTGTTGATATGGTGTTGAAGAGCAGGGTATCCAAGACCATCAATCCCGGAAGTTAGAGCATGGCTTGACTTAAAGCGCTGGAAAGCACTTTTTTATTTTGCCTGTTCGGGTCAGTATTTATTCAACGAATCATCCACATCATCAATCCAGCGAATGATGCCGCCAGCCAGATTCTTCACATTTGTGTAGCCCTGCGATTTGAGGAACTCCATTGCCTGAGTCGAGCGACCGCCCAGCTTGCAATGCACCACCACATCCTGATCCTTTGGCACCTCGGCAAAGCGTTGCGGAAGTTGTCCCAGCGGTATCTCCCAAGTGCCCTCAATGCGGCAAATAGCGATTTCATGCGGTTCGCGCACATCCAGTACATACAGACCGGAATTTTCATCCCGCATCTGTTTCAATTGGGCAGGGGTAATATCATCTTCAGCCAGAATTTCTTCTTCCTCTTTTGCTTCCGTTGGCGGCAGGCCGCAGAATTGCTCGTATTCCACCACCTCATGGATGGAGGGGTGCTCACCGCAGGCCGGACAGGTGGGATCGCGGCGCAATTTCACCTCACGGAATTTCATGTCCATGGCATCATACAAGAGCAGCCGACCAGTCAGCGTCGTTCCTTTGCCGAGTATAATCTTGATGGTTTCGGTGGCCTGAATGAGGCCAATTACGCCGGGCAATACGCCCAGTACGCCACCCTCGGCGCAGGAAGGCACCAGCCCCGGCGGAGGTGGTTCGGGATACAGGCAGCGGTAGCATGGGCCATCCTTGTAATGAAATACGGTGGCCTGTCCTTCGAACTGGAAGATGGAGGCGTAGATCAGCGGTTTGTTTTCCAGTACACAAGCGTCATTAACCAGATAACGGGTCGGAAAGTTATCCGTACCATCTACCACGATGTCGTAATCGCGCACAATATCGCGCACATTGTCGCGGCGGATGCCGTCGCCGTGTAGATTGACCGTCAGGTACGGATTGATGCCAAGCAACTTATCGCGTGCGCTTTCCACCTTGGGGCGCCCCACGTCCGTTGTGAAATGGGCGATCTGGCGTTGCAGATTACTTTCGTCCACCACGTCGAAATCCACCAACCCGATGGTGCCGATACCGGCTGCGGACAGGTACAGGGAAATCGGGCTGCCCAGTCCACCGGTACCGATGCACAGCACCTTCGCTTGTTTGAGCTTTTCCTGACCTTCCAAGCCCACCTGTGGCAGGATGATGTGGCGATTGAAGCGCGCCAGTTCTTCGGGACTCAGAATATCGGACATACACGCTCCATATGGATTACAATCCGGCGGAGTATGGCGTCCGCAGCGGTGATGTTCAATGCAGTGCGTCCGGTGTATAAATGCGGCATGGGTATGATGGATGAATCAGTCAAGGGACATCGCGGGCGCCTGCGCGCCCGTTTTGCGGCACACGGTTTCGATGGCTTTCATGACTACGAAGTGATTGAACTGCTGTTGACCTACGCGATTCCACGTAGTGATGTGAAGCCGGTTGCCAAGCGCCTGTTGCACGCCTTCGGCACTCTGGCTGGCGTGTTCGACGCACCGGTGGCTGAGCTGGCGCAGGTACAGGGCGTAGGTGAGAAGGCGGCAGTATTCCTGAGCCTGATCAAGCAGGCGGAATTGCGATATCTGGCGTCCGACCTGCCCGGGAGGAAGGTGTTCGACCGGCCGGACAAGGTGAAAGATCATCTCAGGTTTCTGGTGCAGGCGCGCGGCATGGAATGTTTTGGCGCTATTTTTACCGATCAGCAACACCGGCATCTGGCCACGCAAATTATGTTCGAAGGCACGGTGGACCGTACAGCGGTTTATCCGCGCAACCTGATGAAACGGGCGCTGGAGCTGGATGCCAAGGGTATGGTTATTTTTCACAATCATCCCGGTGGAACACCCCATGCCAGCGAGGAGGATATTACTCTGACTCGCCGTATGGTTGAGGCCTGCGCGCCACTGGATATCAAGGTGCTGGATCATTTCCTGATTGCCGGAACCGAAGTGCTGTCGTTCAAGGAAAAGGGCTGGTTTTGATACTGGCAGGTATTCATGCGGTGAAGCATGCGCTGGAATCGGGCGAGCCGATGGCGGAAATCATCATCGAGAAAGGCAAGAAACATCCGCGTATCAACGAATTGATTCATTTGGCCAAGAAGCA
>BTQQ01000009.1:0-23375 GCA_036985955.1 Zetaproteobacteria bacterium
GGCAGTTGTTGCAGCAGTTCCGGCCAGTTGTTGCCGGGCGTAATCGTGCCGCCACACACGTCCCTCCTTGCTCCGGTGACGGCGCTTAAGATGTTATTTTGACCGAGAATTGTCCGATGCGCGAGGATTGCGAAGGACACTGCTTCGACCGCCTGCGGTGGAATGCCCGCAGTTTCCGTGGTGGACACATTTGCCGGAGCAAGCTTTTCGGAGAGTTTTTGCATCAGATATGGATTGCGGGCGCCGCCGCCGCAGACCAGCCATGCAGCCGGCGCATCCGGCAGAAAGCGAATTGCGGAGGCGATGCCGTGGATGGTGAATGCGCAGGCTGTTGCAATACGGTCTGCATCGCTTAAGTCTGGCCATGCAAGGATTTGGTCTATGATTTCCTGCCCGAAATCTTCTCTACCTGTGGATTTCGGAGGATGCCGCTTTAAAAATGGATGTTGCATCAACTGGTCCTGCAGCGCATGACAGACGGAACCCCTTGCAGCCATTTCTCCATCCGCATCATAACCGCAGCGGCCATCGGTGAGAGCCAGCATCAATGCGTCCATCAGCATATTGCCCGGTCCGCAGTCAAAGCCTGTTGTGTTGCCGTCTTTTCCCAGCCAGGTGATATTGGCGATGCCGCCAATGTTAACGATGGCAATGTTTTGATTGCTGGAGCCAAACATCTTGCGATGGGCGAAAGGGACAAGCGGTGCACCTTCGCCACCGGCAGCAATGTCGCGGCTGCGAAAATCGGAAACCGTGGTGATGCCGGTATTTTCGGCAATAGCGGCAGCGTTTCCAATTTGCAAGGTGAACGGGTGGCGGGCAGTGGGTCGATGGCGGATCGTCTGGCCGTGACAGCCGATGGCGGCAATGTCTTGTATTTTCAGGCCTGCGGATTTAATGCTTTCCAGCGCGGTATTGGCAAAAGCCAGCCCCAAGGCACAGTCGAGTTTACCCATGGGATCAATTTCATCCACGCCCGGTTCGGATAATCTGAGTATCGGTTCGCGCAGCTCCTCAGGTATGGAATATTCATTAAAACATACCA
Source organism: Zetaproteobacteria bacterium (assembly GCA_036985955.1). Classification (GTDB taxonomy): domain Bacteria; phylum Pseudomonadota; class Zetaproteobacteria; order Mariprofundales; family Mariprofundaceae; genus JAUZQZ01. Next base: position 1,046 of record BTQQ01000009.1, read on the forward strand.
GTTGCGGCTTTTTAGCCATGCGGACAATGGCGATATCAATACCGTCAACGGACGTGCCCGACATGATGCCGATAACGAGTGGTGTTGTTTCCATGTCGGCAAGCATAATGCGCATGCGTGGCAGATGCGAACAGGAACGCTATCATGGGCGCATCAACTGATTGGGCAGGGAACATGAATATCAACGAGCAATTACAATTACTGACGCGCGGCGTGCTGGAGATTCTGCCCAAGGGTAATCTTGAGCAAAAACTGAAGCTGTCGCAAAAAGAAGGGCGTCCGCTCAGGGTGAAGGCCGGTTTTGATCCAACGGCTCCTGATTTGCATCTGGGTCATACCGTGTTGCTGGAAAAGTTGCGGCAGTTTCAGATATGCGGTCATCAGGTGGTGTTTCTGATCGGCGATTTCACTGGCATGATCGGCGATCCGACAGGCAAGAATGAAACCCGTCCGCCGCTGACACATGAAGAGGTACTGATCAACGCCGAGACCTACAAGGAGCAGGTGTTCAAGGTGCTTGATCCGGCACAGACTGAGGTGCGCTTCAATTCCGAATGGTTAAACAATCTGCAGGCGGCGGATTTGATTCGTATCGCAGCTAAGGCGACGGTGGCGCGTATGCTCGAGCGCGATGATTTCGAAAAGAGATACAAGGACGGCCAGAGTATCGCTATCCATGAATTCCTCTATCCCTTGATTCAGGGGTATGACTCGGTGGCGCTGGATGCGGATGTCGAACTGGGCGGTAACGATCAGAAATTCAACCTGTTGATGGGGCGCCAGTTGCAGCAGGCCTATGGAAAAGCACCGCAGGTAATTTTGACGATGCCGTTACTCGAAGGGCTGGATGGTGTCAACAAGATGTCCAAGTCGCTGAATAACTATGTGGGCGTAGCGGAGGCTGCCAAAGAGCAATTCGGAAAACTGATGTCCATTTCTGATGATTTAATGATTAAATATTATGAGTTGTTGACGGATGCCGATCTTGTTGAAATCAAAGCCATGCATCCGATGGAAGCGAAGAAACATCTGGCGGCAATGATCGCGGATCGCTTCCATGGCAAAGGCGCAGGACAAAAGGCCCGCGAAGGCTTTGAGAGCCAGTTCGCCAAAAAAGAAGTGCCGGATGATGTGCCGGAAGCCACTTTAACAATTGGGGGAGATAGCGGTTTGTGGGTTGCCAGAGCGTTGACGCAAACGGGTTTGACGCAGTCCAATGGTGAAGCCGTGCGCCTTATCAAACAGGGGGCGCTATCCATTGATGGCGAGAAAATCGGTGATAAGGATTATCAGCTTCAAATGGGCGGGCCTTATCTCATCAAACTGGGCAAACGCAGGTTTGTGAATTTGACCGTGGGCCCATCTTGATGAAGCCGTAAAAGCCATTCATGGCTTTTTTTCTTGTCCATCCATGGGTGCATTGATGACTTTTTACAAAGCCATCAATCTCTATTGCTCTTTAATTCTTAAAGCCCTTCTGATACGCTGGCCTGTGGGAGATGCAGGGGGTGCTGCTTGAAACAGGAAGCCAGCAATGCATTAATCAGCCATGGTTTGATTACCAGCGATGATTTGCGCGATGCCCAGGAAGCCCGGAAGACCACCGGGCACTCCACGCTGGTCAACCTGCTGTTGAGCGAACGCGTCCAGAACAAGGATGGTATTACCAACTTTCTTGCCAGTTTCTTCAAAATACCGGTTGTTTCCCTCAATCATGTTCAGCCCGATTCACGTCTTATCAGGCAATACAATATTGATCTGGCACGCAAACATCTTTGCATTCCCATCGCTTGTAGCGGTGGCGGCGTGGTGGCGGGGATGCTCGACCCGCTCGATCTGGATCGGGCTGATGAACTCGCGAGGATATTTAGCAAGCCGGTTCGGCCGGTCTTTATCCGTAAAAATGATTTTGCAGCCCATATCCACGCGATTTTCCACGATATCGGTACATCTACCAGTCAATTAAAACTCAGCGAACTGAAACAGATGACAGATGATAATTCGCAGTTTATTGCAAAACTGTTGAACACATCCATTGTCAAAGCAATGCGAGCCCAAGCTACGGAGCTGCGTTTTAGTCCAGGTGAGAAAAATGCCACGATAAGGTTCTGTTTTGATGGCCAAATGAAAACGGTGCATGAGATGTCGCTGGATATGCACGCCCGGGTGATTTTGAAGATTCGACAGATGGCAAAGCTTGAGATGGCGGGTGGCAGCAAGCCGCAAAAGGGCAGATGCAGGGTGCGTGTGGGAGAGCGCCCGTTCATTCTCAGAATTGCAATTCTACCTGATACCCATGGCGAGAAGGCAACGATCCGGATTCTGGATGCGAGCGTTTTGACCCTGCCGTTTGACGAGCTTGGTTTCGACCCTGAAACCCTGCCGCACCTTGATCAGGCGCTTGCCGGGAATCGAGGGATGATACTGGTGGCAGGGCCTGAAAGGAGCGGGCGATCCGGGACGCTGTATTCCTTTGCTCGTCACGTCATGCAGCAGGACAGAAGTCTCATCACCATCGAAGATCCGATTGAAATCCGTATGGATGGCGCGACGCAGATGCAGGTGGATGCTGGAAAGGAGCGATCTTTTGCCTCTCTGCTGCGTACAGCACTGCCTCGGAACCCCGATGCTGTCATGGCCAGCGCATTGAACGATGAAGAAACAGCCCGGCTCGCATTTGATGCTGCCCGGAGCCAGTGCCTTTTCATGGCATCCATACAGGCCGACCGGGCAGTGAAAGTGGTCCGGAATCTGATCCGGTTGGGTGTTGCGGCGGACGATATTGCAGCAACACTGAAGGTGGTGTCCGCCCAGCGCCTGATACGAAAGTTGTGTCCGCATTGCAAGGCTAAAGCCATCCTGCACGAGGATACCAGACATCAGTGGGGGATCGGCGATCATGTGAACTTTTCTGCTCCCAAGGGTTGTGATCAATGTGTGCGGACCGGGTTCCACGGATATCTTGTGGTGCATGAAGTGATGCGGATCGACGAAGAAATCGGTCAGATGATTATATCCGGTGCATTGCCGGAGGAGATTGAAACCAGGGCGCGGTATAAGGGCATGCTTACGTTGTTTGAAGCGGGGATGAATCGTGCGATTGAGGGTTCCACGAGTCTCGAAGAGATTCTTGGCACGTTGCCGTGTCCGGCAGAATTTAATCTGCACAAGAGGCTAAAGCTTGGCCGTGTCATACACCTGCGGGACCCGAAAGAGACAACTTCCCACGGTTCGATTGCCGATGCATTCCGTAATGAACGCGAGCAGACGCAGAGTGAAGTGGCATCCATTGATATTTTTGAGGGGGAATCTGCGACTGAAGAAGAAATCGAGGCTGTGGAAAGCACGCCGGTTGATGCCCGGAAAGATTTGCATACACCTGAGGCACCGGAAGAAACAGCTCCGCCTATGAAAACATCAGCAGCTGAATCGGCAGTCCGCACACCATCGAAAAACCACGGGGGCGAACACACCATTCTGCTGGTGGATGACTCACCCACTACGCTTCAGTTTATCAAACACATTCTTACAGTTGCTGGCCATTTCAGTGTGAAAACAGCGGATTCGGCTGAGGCGGCATGGGACATGCTCCAGGGCTGGATGCCGAATCTGGTCATTACCGACTATATGCTGCCGGACATGGATGGAGAAGGCTTGATTGCGCGTATTCGTCAAACACCTGATCTTGCGTCGGTCGGAACTATGTTGATGACGGCCAACAGGGAAGAAAAAGAGGCCCTGGGCGGTGGTGCGGATGCCTATATCGGCAAACCGACCGATCCGGAATTACTGCTGGCAAGAGTACAGAGCATCATCAATATCTACATCCGCTTTGCGCCGCAACAGGGGGATGTGCAGAAAGACACAGCGTCCGAAGCGGAGCGAATCAGAAAGATTCAGGTTAGCACGGCCCAATTCGAGCAGGCTGGCAAATTGGAGTTGGACACCCATAAGCCGGGAAAGCCAGATTCTTCCGAGGGTGATGATGCGTTTGATAATGTCAGCCTTCTTCATCCACCGGGTAAGGCAGGGAATTCTGATTAAGCGTGAGCGCCGCATGTTCTTCCCTAAAATATTCTGCCGCACCCTTGCTTGTTCTTTTGTCCGCAACAAATACCTTATTATGGGTTGTCCGTATGCATGGCGACGGCCTCCTTTCTTCGCAAGGGCGGGGCGAAACCCTGATAGCGTAAACTCGAATCAATCATCACAGCGATTCATGAATAGTTCAGGTTACGCTTTGGGTGAGTGAAAGGCAGGCCGTTTGACAGCCGCATATTCGATTCCATATTTCACCGCCTTTTGTGGTAAGAGGAGGCGATTAAATGTTGCCGGAAACCGAATGCGAAGAAAGGTGTTGACGCGGGGGCTTCGACCCCTATAGTTCGCCGCCCGCCAGATGCAAGAGTGGCGGGAAGCTTTAAGTCGGGCATTGATTTTTCCTTATGGGAGCGTATCATTCCCGACCCCGCGAAAGTGGGTTTGTTCTTTACAATTTGTGGTTTTTACTTGAGCTGTGGACGTGTCGGGTTAATCCTTGCATTTTTACGGAGGTCATGATTCGTTCATGTCAGCAGTTTCAAGCTTTATATGAACGATATTATATAAGCAATTGTATAATTGACTTCCGTCAATGATTTGGATGAGTTTTAAATTAGGTAATAACTTTCTTTGGAGAGTTTGATCCTGGCTCAGAACGAACGCTGGCGGCGTGCCTAACACATGCAAGTCGAACGGTAACAGGGACTTCGGTCCGCTGACGAGTGGCGCACGGGTGAGTAACGCGTGGGGCTACCTGCCCATCAGTGAGGAACAACCTGGAGAAATCCAGGCTAATACCGCATACGACCTTCGGGTGAAAGAGGGGGATTCTTCGGAACCTCTCGCTGATGGATGGTCCCGCGTCTGATTAGCTAGTTGGTAAGGTAACGGCTTACCAAGGCGATGATCAGTAGCTGGTCTGAGAGGATGATCAGTCACACTGGAACTGAGACACGGTCCAGACTCCTACGGGAGGCAGCAGTGGGGAATTTTGCACAATGGGCGAAAGCCTGATGCAGCGACGCCGCGTGCGGGAAGAAGGCCTTCGGGTTGTAAACCGCTTTCAACAGGGAAGAAGGAATGAGGGTTAATACCCCTCTGCCTTGACGGTACCTGTAGAAGAAGCCCCGGCTAATTTCGTGCCAGCAGCCGCGGTAATACGAAAGGGGCAAGCGTTGTTCGGATTTACTGGGCGTAAAGAGATCGTAGGTGGCTTGTTAAGTCGGATGTGAAATCCCGGGGCTCAACCCCGGAACTGCATTCGATACTGGCAGGCTTGAGTTCGGGAGGGGTAAGCGGAATTCCGTGTGTAGCAGTGAAATGCGTAGATATACGGAGGAACACCTGAGGCGAAGGCGGCTTACTGGACCGATACTGACACTGAGGATCGAAAGCGTGGGTAGCAAACAGGATTAGATACCCTGGTAGTCCACGCCCTAAACGATGTCAACTAGCCGTTGCGGGTATCGACCCCTGCAGTGGCGCAGCTAACGCGATAAGTTGACCGCCTGGGGAGTACGGCCGCAAGGCTAAAACTCAAAGGAATTGACGGGGGCCCGCACAAGCGGTGGAGCATGTGGTTTAATTCGACGCAACGCGAAGAACCTTACCTGGGTTTGACATCCTTGGAATTCTCTAGAGATAGAGAAGTGCCTTCGGGAGCCAAGTGACAGGTGCTGCATGGCTGTCGTCAGCTCGTGTCGTGAGATGTTGGGTTAAGTCCCGCAACGAGCGCAACCCCTATCTCTAGTTGCCATCAGGTTATGCTGGGCACTCTAGCGAGACTGCCGGTGACAAACCGGAGGAAGGTGGGGACGACGTCAAGTCATCATGGCCCTTATGTCCAGGGCTACACACGTGCTACAATGGCGGCTACAGAGGGCTGCAAAGGGGCGACCCGGAGCCAATCCCCAAAAGCCGTCTCAGTTCGGATCGTAGTCTGCAACTCGACTGCGTGAAGTTGGAATCGCTAGTAATCGTGGATCAGAACGCCACGGTGAATACGTTCCCGGGCCTTGTACACACCGCCCGTCACACCATGGGAGTTGTTTGCACCAGAAGCCGCCGGGCTGACCTTCGGGAGGCAGGCGTCGACGGTGTGGGCAGCGACTGGGGTGAAGTCGTAACAAGGTATCCGTACCGGAAGGTGCGGATGGATCACCTCCTTTATAGGGAATATATCCCAAGGTCGAGATTCGACACGTTCACAGCTCAGATAGAAACCACAAGATTCGGGCCCGTAGCTCAGTTGGTTAGAGCGCACGCCTGATAAGCGTGAGGTCGGTGGTTCGAATCCACCCGGGCCCACCATATCGGGTTAAGGTGCAAACAATCAGGGTTACAGGCCACTGGTAGGAAAAGGTTGAGCACCTTGATTCTTTGGGGGATTAGCTCAGCTGGGAGAGCGCCTGCTTTGCAAGCAGGAGGTCATCGGTTCGATCCCGTTATCCTCCACCAGTTATGATTTGATTGATGTGCATGATTTGAGAGTTATAGATTTTGTGCTTCAGTCTTGTTCTTTACAATTTGGTAAATTTGATGATTCCAATGTTTTAACGTTGCATTGGTCAAGCGAACAAGGGCCCATGGTGGATGCCTTGGCGCTGAGCGGCGATGAAGGACGTGACTACCTGCGAAAAGTTTCGGGGAGCTGGTTAGTAAGCTTTGATCCGGAAGTGTCCGAATGGGGAAACCCGGCTGGTTTTACCAGTCACTCCCACCTGAATATATAGGGTGGGTAGAGCAAACGCGGAGAATTGAAACATCTTAGTATCCGCAGGAAAAGAAATCTAAAGAGATTCCGTCAGTAGCGGCGAGCGAACGCGGAACAGCCCAAACCAGATGGCTTGCCATCTGGGGTTGTAGGACTGCGATGTGGTATGTCGATGGATAGTTGAACACTCTGGAAAGTGTGGCCATAGCGGGTGATAGCCCCGTAAGCGAAATTCTGAAACAACCTAGCAGTATCCTGAGTAGGACGGGGCACGTGAAACCTTGTCTGAACCCGGGGGGACCACCCTCCAAGGCTAAATACGTCTCAGCGACCGATAGTGAACCAGTACCGTGAGGGAAAGGTGAAAAGCACCCCGATGAGGGGAGTGAAATAGACCTGAAACCATGGGCTTACAAGCAGTCGAAGCACTATACCGTCTTCTTCGGAAAACGGCACGTGTGACGGCGTACCTTTTGTATAATGGGCCAACGACTTATGCCTCAGTGGCAAGGTTAAACCGTAAGGTGGAGCCGAAGCGAAAGCGAGTCTTAACAGGGCGACTTAGTCACTGGGGATATACCCGAAGCCAAGTGATCTATCCATGAGCAGGTTGAAGGTGGGGTAACACTCACTGGAGGACCGAACCGGGATCGGCTGAAGACGATTCGGATGACTTGTGGATAGGGGTGAAAGGCCAATCAAACTTGGCGATAGCTGGTTCTCTTCGAAAGCTATTTAGGTAGCGCCTCATGTATTACCAACGGGGGTAGAGCACTGAATGGGCAAGGGGGTCTCGCGACTTACCAAACCTAATCAAACTCCGAATACCGTTGAGTATGAGCATGGGAGACAGACTGCGGGTGCTAACGTCCGTAGTCGAGAGGGATACAACCCAGACCATCAGCTAAGGTCCCAAAGTGTATGTTAAGTGGTAAACGATGTGGAAAGGCGAAAACAGCCAGGAGGTTAGCTTAGAAGCAGCTACCCTTTAAAGAAAGCGTAATAGCTCACTGGTCGAGTCGGTCTGCGCGGAAGATATAACGGGGCTTAAACATACCACCGAAGCTATGGATGCAGTTTACTGCATGGTAGGAGAGCGTTCCGTAAGCCTGTGAAGCCGTACTGTAAGGAGCGGTGGAGGTATCGGAAGTGAGAATGTTGGCATAAGTAGCGATAAAACGGGTGAAAAACCCGTTCACCGAAAGCCCAAGGTTTCCTGCGCGATGCTAATCAGAGCAGGGTTAGTCGGCTCCTAAGGCGAGGCAGAAATGCGTAGTCGATGGGAAACAGGTTAATATTCCTGTACCGACATTAGATGCGATGGGGGGACGGAGTAAGGTAGCTGATCCGGGCGTTGGTTGTCCCGGTTCAAGCGTGTAGGCAGGAGAATTTGGCAAATCCGGTTCTCCATTTAATGCCAAGGCGTGATGTGGGGTTCTGACTACGGTCTGAACGAACTCAGTGATCCTATGCTTCCAGGAAAATCCTCTAAGCTTCAGTCTAATGTTGACCGTACCGTAAACCGACACAGGTAGGCAAGGCGAGAAGCCTAAGGTGCTTGAGATAACTCTGGTTAAGGAACTCGGCAAATTGGCCCCGTAACTTCGGGAGAAGGGGTGCCCTTTGTATGTGAAGCGATTCGCTCGTGGAGCAGAAAAGGGTTGCAGTGACCAGGGGGTAGCGACTGTTTACTAAAAACACAGCACTCTGCGAAGCCGTAAGGCGATGTATAGGGTGTGACGCCTGCCCGGTGCCGGAAGGTTAAAAGGAGGGGTTAGCTTCGGCGAAGCTCTGAATTGAAGCCCCGGTAAACGGCGGCCGTAACTATAACGGTCCTAAGGTAGCGAAATTCCTTGTCGGGTAAGTTCCGACCTGCACGAATGGCGTAACGACTTCCCCACTGTCTCAACCAGAGACTCAGCGAAATTGAACTCGCTGTGAAGATGCAGCGTTCCCGCGGCTAGACGGAAAGACCCCGTGGACCTTTACTACAGCTTGGCATTGGACTTAGGTATATTTTGTGCAGGATAGGTGGGAGGCTTTGAACCGGTCACGTCAGTGGTCGGGGAGCCAACCTTGAGATACCACCCTGAATATACTTGGGTTCTAACCGCGTTCCCTTATCGGGATCCGGGACATTGTCTGGTGGGTAGTTTGACTGGGGCGGTCGCCTCCTAAATTGTAACGGAGGCGCGCGAAGTTACACTCAGGCTGGTCGGAAATCAGCTATTGAGCGCAAGAGTATAAGTGTGACTGACTGCGAGACTGACAAGTCGAGCAGGGACGAAAGTCGGTTCTAGTGATCCGGCGGTTCTTCGTGGAAGGGCCGTCGCTCAACGGATAAAAGGTACCCCGGGGATAACAGGCTGATCGCGCCCAAGAGTTCATATCGACGGCGCGGTTTGGCACCTCGATGTCGGCTCATCACATCCTGGGGCTGGAGCAGGTCCCAAGGGTTTGGCTGTTCGCCAATTAAAGTGGTACGTGAGCTGGGTTTAGAACGTCGTGAGACAGTTCGGTCCCTATCTACCGTGGGCGTTGGAGAATTGAGAGGATCTGTCCCTAGTACGAGAGGACCGGGATGGACGAACCTCTGGTGTTTCTGTTGTACCGCCAGGTGCATTGCAGGGTAGCCACGTTCGGAACGGATAACCGCTGAAGGCATCTAAGCGGGAAGCCGGCCTCGAGATTAATTCTCCCGGAGCTTTAAGCTCCCTGAAGGGCCGTTGAAGACTACAACGTTGATAGGCTGGGTGTGGAAGAGTGGCAACACTTGGAGCTGACCAGTACTAATTGCCCGTGCGGCTTGACCATGTAACGTTAAGACCTTGGATCATCAAATTTATCAAATATTGAGGATAATTGTTTCATGTCCTCAACCAGTTTCCTGGTGATTATAGCAAGGAGGAAACGCCTGATCCCATCCCGAACTCAGAAGCTAAGCTCCTTCGCGCCGATGGTACTGCGGGGTTCCCCGTGGGAGAGTAGGTCATTGCCAGGATTTTTACCCAAAAGGCCCATTGTTGAGCATATGCTCCAATGGGCCTTTTTTTATTTGAACTTCCGACGCAGGGCTCACGCTCCGGCATATTTTTCCTGTTGAACCATGGATGTAAGACTCCATGGTATGAATCGGCTTGCGATTGATGAAGATTTCAGCGTAAGATTCCATCAAAGGGGAAAGCATGAGCGGTACTTCTATCCTTATACTTTTAACCATTGCCATCGGGCTTACTATTGTGCTGTTAATTATGAGCGCAAGGCGCATTAGTCAGGAAGGTATTACGATCTCTTCCGCAGCAAAAGGGAAGCACTTCATACGATCAGTGGAAGACGTTCAACGGCAGCACACCATGGAACATGGCGGTGTGTCGGCGGAAGATTATTCAAATCCGACGGATATCAAGTTTAGCAGCTATGGATTTGGTAAGAAAGTTGATATGAGCTTTAATGCCGCAGTTGAGGCGGTGACCCATGCACTAAATAATGAAGGTTTTGGCATACTGACTGAAATTGATATTGCTGCGACGATGAAAAAGAAACTTGGCAAAGGCATGCTCCCATACCGAATATTGGGCGCCTGCAACCCTCAACTGGCAAGCCGGGCGATAGACGTGGAACCTTCCATTGGCCTGCTGCTGCCTTGTAATGTTGTCGTGCGGCAGGATTTATCTGATGCGGTTCATATTGAGTGTATGGATCCATCAGCGGTCATCGGCCTGGTGGGCAAGCCTGGTATTAAGGAATTGTCCGAAGAAGTGAAATCCAGACTGGTGCGTGCCATTCAAGCTATTTGAATACATGCGGGGACGCACTTATTCAGACTTTCCCCGATTGGCCGGGATATTGATCTTTCGGCAGCCATTGCTGGAGCTTTAACAGGCCACCCATGGCCTTCGGCACTAGCACCTGATTTTAAGGGCCTTCAAATCGGCTATTCTGCCGATTTGTTACCCAGCACCATTGTCGAGCACTTGCTCCGGAGGATCTTTTTGTGCGATTAAAGGACCGTCTGTCGAGCATTCAATCAGGGCGAGTTTTATGCTGATATAGCAGTTGTTTTTTGCCGCTGTGCAAGAAGTTCAAGGCTACCACTGTCATTTTCCGCATCGGTGACCGGCGTAAGGGCAAAATCGGTATAACTTCTGGCATTGGCATCGGCTTTGATTCGTTTGAGTATGCGGCCATATTTTAAGAGCATCGACAGCAATACGGCATGATTGCGCATGAATTCCCACCATCGCCGGGGATAGAAAATAAGCGGATTCTCAATCGCCAGACCGGAACGGCGGTCAAGACGGTATTTATGACGGAACAGGCCGCTTTCAAACGGATGCACTTTTTCATATTTTGTGCAGTAATAAAACCACCAGGACATGAATGTCACCTTGCTTACGCCGATGTCATCGGGACGCGCACGCTTGATAATGGTTTCGATATGATCCGGTGAATAATAGGTCTCCCAGGCCAGCCGCCAGGCCCGTTCCCAATCCGCCTTGGACATGAGGGGATGTCCGGTGGTGACATGGTTGACGTCGTACTTGTTCATGTCCGGGTCCATCCAAATCCCTTTCTCATCCAGTTCCTTATGATCCTGCGAGCCCGGCAGGGGCGTAAGCATGAAAAATTCGAGCAGATCGACTGGCAATTCGTGCTTAATAATTCTGATATCGCGTACGATCGATTCGGGGGTATCGGTCGGAAAGCCGAGAATATAACCGGCACAGGTCATGGCACCGATATCGCGCCAGGCCTGTAACATCCTGCGGTATTCCGTGATCTTGTTCTGCTTCTTTCCCGTGGCCTTCAGGCTATCCGGATTGATGCTCTCCAGGCCGATGAACACACTGACCACATTGGCTTGTCCGGCTTTTTCGATAAAGCGTGGAATGCGGTGACACATGGTATCGACCTGGATCGTAAGGTTCATCTTTATGCCTTCCTGCTCACGCAGCATAATCAGGCGGTCGAAGACCGCTTCCCAGTCCCTGTTGCGGGCAAAGTTGTCATCGGTAATGAAGAACCGTGAGATACCCTGAGCGGCGTTTTCCCGTATGATATGTTCTACGTCATCAGCCGAACGGCGGCGCGACTTGCGCCCCTGAACGTTGATAATGGTGCAGAAACTGCACAGGAAGGGACAGCCACGACCGGCATCAAAGGTGGTATAGGAGCCTATGGAACGCCGCAGTATCCTGGCGGGGAGGAAGGGCGGCGGCGCCGATTCGATGGCCGGAAGCTGGCTCAGGTAATTGTAAAGGGGTTTCATTTGCCCCGCATATGCGTCTATGAAAACCTCCTCGAGCCGACCTTCGGCCTCGCCGGCAAAAAGGGAAACACCCATATCCTGGGCCATCCGGATGTCGTTCGGCAGCTTGGGAAGCATGGCCAGACAGCCACTGATATGGAAACCGCCAATGCATACCTGGATACCGGCCTTCCGGAAATGGGCAGCCATGTCCATGGCGCGGGGAAACTGGTTGGACTGAACGCCGACAAAACCGACAAAACCACCTGCTCCGGCCGACTTTATCTGTTTGATAATCTTCTTGACGGGGATACGGGTGTTGGTTTCATCAAAGGCGCTGGTGACGATTTCTACGTCCTCACCCAGCACCTTGCGGCTGGTCATATCCTTGGACAGGCCGTAGAGCACCGCCAGGGTGTTTGATGGGACAGCGGAGCGCAGCCATTGGATTACATATCCGTCATCATCGTAATGAGATGGTTTGATCAGAACCACATGGAACTGCCGGGGACTGTTCCCGGGTTCCTGTTGGCTTGGTTGCTTCTGCCTGATTGTTATCACATATATTCCTACCGTAGAACAATACAGCAAAGGTTCACGGCTGTCCGGTTGATAAAACCATGTAAAGATAGTGGAGATGGAGACGGTTCACCTATCCCTTTTGTTGCGTGCAAGGGCTGCTGCGAACCGCTATTCCAACATTGTATTCGCGGACGCTTCCTTGTGTTGCAGGAGACGCCGGTTGGCCAGAACAAACAACTCAAAAATCAGCACATTGATACCGATGGGAGCGAGGACATACAGATAACCCAGTTGATGCACCTGTGCGCCACCGATGACAGCCACCAACGCCGTTGCACCACCGGGGGGATGCTGGCAACGGAGGAAATGCATCACGAAAATGGATGCTGCAACCGCTAGCGCTCCGGCCCAGAAGGCATCGCCCGCCCACTGGAAGACGGTTACGCCAATCAATGCCGAAACGAGATTGCCGGCGACGAATGACCAGTTCCGGGCCATAGGGCTGGTCGGTGCGGCAAACATGAGTACGGCAGCCGCACCCATGGATGCCGCCAGTACCGGTGCGCCGATGCCCGGCAGAAAATAACGGCAAACCAGCACGATAAGAGACAGGCAAATAAAAGCGCTGGCTGTCGCCAGTACGATGTATCGCAGGGGCTGATGGTCTGACTCAGGGAACCAGACCGGGCGTTTCTGAAACCTGTTAAATCTCATTAAGGCATCAGCCCGTTGTAGGATACACCGCGCCGAGGGTTGGCCATCCATCCGGCTACGGTTTCGCGCCATGTCAGATAATGTGCGGTTTGCTTATGCACTGCGGCGCCCTCGGCGTTCTCATAGGCTTCGTAGAGGATGAATGCACAGGGATCATCCGCTGATTGCAGCACATCAAACCTGTAATTGGCAGCCTCTTTTACTGAAGCTTCATGATTGGCGCGTGTGGCCGCAATGAAATCAACAACGTGTTCTTTTTTGACCTGAACGTAAACAAGGGTGACGTGCATGATGCCCTCCTGTTGTTTTAAATTGAGCCACCCAGAGTTTTGCAAGTGGCTCAAATATCTTCCTGTTCGCCAGCATAAACCAATATCCCGCATAGATGCAAAATCCGGCTAGAATACCCATGATGGTATCTAACAAACCTCTTTATCTGGTGCTGGATCAGGGCAGTCATGCCAGCCGCGCCATGCTGTTCGATCATATGGGACATGTCATATCCGCTGAAGAGCGCGCCATTGCCACACAGTATCCACAATCAGGCATGGTGGAGCATGATCCTGAAGAAGTGCTTGAATCGCTGCGCGAAGCTATGCGCGCTACCGTGGCAGGCCACAGAGTTGCGGCAGCCGGACTGGCGACTCAGCGATCCAGCATTGTCTGCTGGAACAGGAATACAGGGCGGGTACTTTCACCCGTCATCAGTTGGCAGGATGTGCGGGAAGCGGCATGGATGAGCGGCTTTTCCCAATACCGGGATGACATCCATGCGAGGACGGGCCTGTTCCCCTCGGCACATTATGGGGTGAGTAAGCTGCACTGGTGCCTGGATCATTTGCCTGCCGTGCAACAGGCGCTTGGAGACGGTGAACTGGCATGGGGGCCGCTGGCCAGCTTTCTGCTTTTCCGCCTGCTGACCGAACGGCCTTTGCTGGCGGACCCGGGCAATGCATCCCGCACATTGCTGTGGAATATGCATGCGAGGGACTGGGATGCGCATCTGCTTGAAATGTTTACGCTTTCCCGGCAATCGCTACCGCAATGCGTGCCAAACCGGCATGACTTTGGCCATCTTGATATTTCAGGGCGAAAAATTCCCATGCAGGTGGTGATGGGCGACTTGCCTGCCTCATTATTTGCGGCAGGGCAACCGCAAAGAGATGTGGCATATATCAATGCGGGTACAGGTGCATTTGTGCAGCGTGTCATGCAAAAAGAGCCGGAGGATGTGAAGCATTTTCTGACGGGTGTGGCCTATCAGGATGCGCATACCGTGTTGTATTCACTGGAGGGCACGGTTAACGGTGCGGGAAGCGCGCTGGAATGGTTTAAGCAGGAAAACTCCATTTCCTGTTTGGAGGAAGGGCTGCCCGGATGGTTGCAGCGCGAGGGGAATGTTCCCCTGTTTCTGAATGGTGTTTCGGGGCTTGGTTCGCCATTCTGGAATCCTGTGTTCAACAGCCGCTTTGTGGGTGAAGGCGAAGTGTGGCAACAGGCGGTGGCCGTGGTCGAAAGCATCGTGTTTCTGTTGCGGATCAATCTGGAAGGTATGGCGGCGTATGTGTCAGTACCTGCAGCGATACATATTGGTGGCGGTCTGGCCCAACTGGACGGCTTTTGCCAGAGGCTGGCTAATCTGGCGGATATTCCAGTGGTCCGGCTTGCCCAATCCGAAGCGACAGCGTGCGGTTGCGCCTTCCTGCTGGCCGGACGTCCTGACAATTGGCAGATGCCGGAACCTGATGATGCATTCCCGCCGCGAGCCGATGCCGGATTAACAGGCCGGTACGTACGGTGGAAGGCATTGATGGAAAGCAGTCTGTAAAAAGAAGCTGTCAGGGAGCGGAGGGTATTCAGAATTCTGACAGGGTTGTTCGTATTTCGCCGATGGAGAAAGTTTCCACAAAATCCACACCGCGCGCCGTCAGCCGGGTCGCCAGCTCTGCGTTAGCGACTTCATAGACGGCGAGTTTGGTCCCGGGGATGTGCAGGCGTCCGGACGCGGGTAGATGCCTGATATTACAGAACAGATATTCCGGCGGCGCATGCATGCCCTGTCCCTGAGGCCAGTTCTCAAGGATCAGGCCGGAGCTGAGCCCCTGCACTTTCGCTAGCCCGATAGTTTCGACGGAAAAGGAAATTAGCGTACACATCCCTTCAAGTCCCGTAAGCCCCTGCTGCGTGCGTTTCAGTACCATTGCGCCGTCGAAGCGCTCGATGCTCTCGCATTTCAGTTCGATGAAGAAATGCACCTGCGGGTGTTGGCGTATCAATCCGGCCAGCGCTTCAAGCGTGGCGATAGGCGTGCCGGCGAAGGCGTCGCCAAAGCGACCCGGCTCCGAGGCAGAGAATCGGGCGAGCTGTTGCGGAGAGTAATCGGCAATAGCGCCATTCGTGCCGCACATGCGATCCAGTGTCCGGTCATGAAACAGCACCGGCGTGCCATCTGCCGCAAGCTGCACATCCACTTCCACGAATTCCGCGCCAGCCTTGATGGCCGCCTCTATACCTACCAATGTATTTTCCGGATAGCGGGCCGCATAACCGCGGTGGGCAATCAGTTTAACCTGCATGGTTTTCAGTATAGAAGAAAAACAAAAGCTTGTACCGCAAAGCACACAAAGTGGAAGAGCGAGACGCTATCCGGCAATGGACTCATCCTGGAGATATCGCTCACCCCTGTAGAAGCGCGAGATGATGGCAAAAAGAATGGCGGTGATGAGCATCAGTAGCGTGAAGAAGGCAAAATAATCCGCGCCGGCCAGTTTACTGCTACCGTCCGGATTTTGAATGAAGAAATTCACACCACTGGTAAACAGGTTACCTGCCGAAATGGACAACATGAAGAAGGCCATGACAAATGATTTCATGGTTTTTGGTGCTTGCGTGTAGGAGAATTCCAGGCAGGTGATGGAGACCATGACCTCGGCGCAGGTGAGCACCACATAGGCCAGTAATTGCCAGCCGATGTGTGGCATGAACCCGGCGTCAATCCGCATCTGAATCCATGTAGATATGGCAAAGGCAACAACGGTGACAAACATGCCGATGCTGATCTTGCGCAGTTCGTTGAGCGGGAAAATCCGGTGGATGGCCGGATAAACGGCATAGGAGAACACGGGGATCAGTACCATCACCAGCAGCGGATTGGCCGCCTGAATCTGCGAGGGCAGGACCTCGATCCCGAATATATGCCGGTCCATGTGTTCGGCCTGCAACACCCAACTGGAACCCGTTTGGTCAAACAACGCCCAGAATACAGCTACGAAGACATAGATACCGCATAGCCGCGCCAGCACCTTCAGACCGGAACCTGAAAGCGCTTCACGTACAAAGCCCATGCCCGCGGGTGGAATATGCACGAACCGGTGGCGGCCACTCCAGAAAACCAGTGTAGCGGCGAGCATCAGGATGCCGGGTACGGCAAAGGCGACCGAAGGACCGTATTGTTTTAACAACCACGGCGTGGCCAGCATGGAGGCGAAAGCCCCCATGTTGATGGAAAAATAGAACCAGCCGAAGATTCTCGATAATAAGTGCTGATTCGTCGCGCCAAACTGGTCACCGACATGCGCCGAAACACAGGGCTTGATGCCGCCGGAGCCCAGCGCAATCAAACCTAGGCCGATGGCCAGACCCAGCCGCGTATGATCCAGTGCCAAGGCGAAATGGCCAAGACAATAGATGATGGAGAGTGTGATGATGGTGCGGTATTTGCCGAGCACCCCGTCAGAAATCAGTGCTCCGATGAGCGGGGTGGC
The DNA here is from genome assembly GCA_036985955.1 of Zetaproteobacteria bacterium. GTDB lineage: Bacteria > Pseudomonadota > Zetaproteobacteria > Mariprofundales > Mariprofundaceae > JAUZQZ01. The sequence continues at coordinate 18,048 of BTQQ01000009.1, forward strand.
ATACACGGCGGAAACAAACAGATGAAACCAGCCCTTGGCCTCATCCTCCGTCATGATATCCGGCGCGCCACCGGCATTCATCAGGGCTTGAGTCATGAATACGATCAGAATGGCGCGCATGCCGTAGTAGGAGAATCTTTCCGCTCCCTCATTGCCGATAATGAACGGGATGCCGGGTGGAAGGCTTGAAGTAGCCAGCGGGGCCGTGCGGTATTTCGTCATGCGCACAGTGTAGAGTAAAAGCACAACCTTGCACCGCAAGGTAAAAATAGCGTTTTGTTTTCCTTTGTGTACTTCGCGTGTGAAATGCTTGTTCTGTGTCAAAAAGGCACACGTAGCGTGTAACAAGTTGACCCTGTGATGGATGTCATGCATATTTTAGTAGTCTTCCCAACAGGATGCGTGGATTCTCTACCCGGCCCGGTTTTAATACACAAGGTCAAGGGTAACAGACAGGTTGAAGGGAAAAGCGGGAGTGAGAGGGGAGACGCTTTTAACAAGGCTCCAGGGAGTCAGTAAGACAAGACTCTTAGAGTCAAATAAATTGAGAGGATTTTCTATGAAGAAAATGATTTTTTCTGCTGCTGCTTTTGCCCTCGTCGCGGTTTCCAGCATTGCGCTGGCTCCGACCACGGCTGAAGCTATTCCGGCGTTTGCACGCCAGACGGGGGCAGGCTGCATGAGCTGCCATTTCCAGAACTTTGTCGCGCTTAACCCATTCGGTCGTGCGTTCAAGATGGGTTCGTTCACCGATGTGGGTGATCAAGCCCTGATCGAAGACGACGATCTGTCCATCCCGGCCGTACTGAACGCCACCTTCGTGATTCGCGCAGAGTACGCCAACGAAAACAAGACGGGCGAGGCTTCCACCGGTACCTATGAGATTCCGAAGGATGCCGTGCTCATGCTGGCTGGCCGTATCGGCTCCAACAGCGGTGCCTTCGTTGAGTTCGACGGTGGCGCTGCCAACTGGCAGTTTCTTAACTCCTTCGATGTTTCCGGCTTCAAGGTCGGCATCGGTGCCCACAAGTCTGGCTTCGGCGGCTCCGGCGTACTGGAGCTGTCCAACGTGTTCGGTCAGCACGGCGGCAAGCTGGGCGGCAAGAATATTTCCGCCATTCAGAACGCTGGCTTCACTCAGGATACTACCGGTATCGGTGCCTGGATTGGCAACGATTTAGGCTATGTGCAGTTTGCTCTGATTGCTCCTGCGATCGCCACCACCGGCATAACTAACGTCGGCCTGACCCTTGGCAAAATGGTGCGCGCTGTGGCCACGCTGGACGTTGGCGGTTGGGACACGTTGATTGGCTTCGGCTTCGTGACCGGCAACGCCGGCAAGGGCAACACCGCGGGTAATCTGGCGGCCGTGCGCGTCCCGATGAACATGCAGTTCGTCGATTTACAGGCGCAAGGCGAGCTTGGCCACATGAGCGTCGGTGTCTATGCCGACTGGGCGCATGCCAAGGGTGAGACCAGCGCTGCGCCGAATGTCGGCATTGCTACTGGCTCCGGCAACTTCTACGGCTCGATTGTGGATGAGGCGGGTAACACCGTTGCCAATACGGCCGGTAAAAAATTCGATGCTTTCAGTATCCGTGGCGAGATCGAGCCGATCGAGCGCGTCCTCCTTGGCATTGGCTATGGTTACAAACAGCTCTCCCAAGGGGCTCCGGGTGACATCACGGTCAAGACCTTCCATTTGGCCGCCACCTACATTGTTTACCAGAACATGGAACTCAATGTGGTGTTTGATAGCGCCAAGTTGAATGATCCGACGGCCGCTCTTGCAAGTTCCACGACACGGAAAGTGGTTCTCGAAGTCGAGGCACTTATGTAAACAGGGTTTCTTCGGGAATCTTTGCAAGCAGGGGAGGCCTTCGGGCCTCCCCTTTTTGTTGTTACAGCATTTTTGGGGTCATGACAGGGTATAGCGATCCCTTTGATTTCGTGCTATTGACCTTTGTCAGCGTAAACGCTGGAATGCCGCGCATGAAACGGATTCCTCTGCTTATTTTTTTTACATCAACCCTTCTGGTTGCAGGCTGCCAAGGCGGTATGCCGCAGATACTCTGGCCGGTGGATGACAACAAGCCGGATTACGCCCGCAGCAGTAGGGATAATCCGCGCTCCGAAGGCCGCGTGCCGCTGGATGTGCCGCCGGAACTGCGTAAGGATATTGAGGTTCCCATGCCGGACAAGGTGGCCACCGAAGCGGCGCAGGGCGGCGCCCGGATTTCGGCGAATGAAAAAAAGGCGGTTGCAGGCAAGGCTGTGAGCCTGGATGCACGAGTTTATGATCAATCGCCAGCGGTGGTATTTTCTGCCGTAATTGATGCCATGACAGCGCTGAATATGCCTGTGGAAAGCGTGGACTCACCCAGCGGCACCATTACCTCGGCATGGATTCGTTTTGATTCAAGCAGTCCGAATGCCTATGTCGGTGCGGCCATGGATATGTTCGGTGCGGGGCCGACGCATACGCGCCACCGCTTTATCGTGCGTGTGTTTCGCATGAAGGATGGTAAAACCGAGCTCCAGATTCGCACGCTGGCACAGCAGTTCATGCAGCGCCACTGGGTGAACAAGATGCTCAAACGCAAGGCAGCCAATGAGCTGTTTATTGCGGTGGAAGAGCGGATTGGCCAGCAGGTTTCCAGTGACACGGAAGAATCCCTGCCGACGGGGAATCCATAAAGGTTTTACCGCAGGGGACGCGAAGGCAAAAAATACCTACCGCAGAGGAATACTTTTATCCAGCCAGAAGCGAGGCAAGAGCTTTGCCCGGATCGGGTTTTCGCATCAGTGATTCGCCGATCAGGAAACCATGCACACCCGCTTCATTCATGCGGCGAATATCTTCCGATGTGTGAATGCCGGATTCGGTGATGATGGTTTTTCCATACGGAATGGCCGGCAATAGTTCGATTGTTGTGTCCAGTGACGTGGAGAAATCATGCAGATTACGGTTGTTGATGCCGATGAGCCGCGTATCAAGCTTTAGCGCCCGCTCCAGTTCACGCCGGTTATGTACTTCAGGAAGAATGGAAAGCCCCTGCTCTCTGGCTGCCGCAGTTAGATCAGCGGCCAGCGCATCGTCCACCATGTTCAGAATAATAAGAATCGCATCCGCGCCGATGGCGCGCGCCTCAATCACCTGATATGGGTCGAGCATGAAATCTTTGCGCAGAATCGGAAGGCTCACAGCTTTTCGGATATTCGACAGATACGCATCGCTGCCCTGGAAATATTGCGCGTCGGTCAGTACGGACAGACAAGTTGCGCCGCCGGTTTCATAGGATGCTGCGATGGCAACCGGATCGAAATCCTGACGGATCACGCCTCTGGACGGGCTGGCCTTTTTCACCTCGGCGATCACAGTATTTGTTTTGTGTTCAATGCACTTGATGAGCGTCTCCGCGAAATCCATGGGCGTGTAATCCTTTGCCCGTTCAGACAACGCAGTTTCGGAAATTTCTGACTTACGTTGTTTTACCCATTCGCGTTTGTATGCGGCGATGTCCTGCAGAATGGAGTCACTCACGACGCTTTCCCGGTAAATTCGGTGAGTGCCTGTAGTACTTCCTTTGCCCTGCCGGAATCGATGGCATTTGCTGCCGTGCGTAATCCCGCTGCTATGCTATCGGCCTTGCCCGCTACCCAGAGCGCTGCGGCCGTATTGAGCAAAACGATATCCCGCGCAGAGCCTTTTTTTCCGCCAAGAATTTCGCAGATGATGGCGGCATTGGTTTCGGCATCGCCTCCGGCCAGATCAGCTGTTTTGGCATACGGCATGCCAAAGGCTTCCGGGTCAATCTCGAATTCACATAATGGGGAATCCTGTTCTACCCATATCGCATCGGTAAGGGTTGTGGTGGTGATTTCGTCCAGTCCGTCGCGGCCATGAACCACCAGTGCGCGTTTAATGCCAAGTTGCTGCAAGGCGCCCGCGACTAGCATGAGTTTATTTTTCGCATAAACACCCAGCACCTGATATTCGGCATTGGCGGGATTGGTCAATGGCCCTAACAGGTTGAATATGCTTCGGATACCAAGCTCGCGGCGTGGACCTGCCGCATGCTTCATGGCCGGATGGTGCGCAGGTGCAAACAGAAATCCGATGCCAGCTTCATCAATGCAGTCCGCTACTGCATCAGGTGCAATATCCAGATGCACGCCCAATGCTTCCAGTACGTCCGCACTACCTGATTTCGAGGAGATAGCACGGTTGCCGTGTTTGGCGACCGGCACGCCAGCCGCTGCCACCACCAGCGCCACGGTTGTCGAGATATTGAAAGTGGAGGCGCCGTCGCCGCCTGTGCCGCAAGTGTCGAGCAGGCCCGTGGCGCGCGGATGAATATGGGTTGCTGCGGTGCGCATGGCGCGTGCTGCGCCTGCCACGATAGCGGGTGTTTCACCCCGGATGGAAAGCCCCATCAGTAGCGCTCCGATCTGCGCGGGCGTGGCATCTCCCTGCATAATTTCACCGAACACTGATTCAGTATTGTCTGCGCTGAGTTCACCACCGGCCTGAATCAGGCGCAGGGCATCCTGAATATTCATGCTCATGCCGATACTCCGAGAAAATTTCTGAGCAGGTCATGGCCATGCTCGGTGAGAATGGATTCGGGATGGAACTGCACGCCGAAGGTTGGATGTTTCACATGCCGCAAGCCCATCAGTTCGTTTTCTTCTGTCCATGCCGTACGTATCAGGCAATCAGGCAAAGGCTCCTCAACAATCAGCGAATGGTAACGCGTGGCCGTGAAAGGCGATGGCAGACTGGTGAACAGCAAACTGCTGTCATGCATGATCGGACTGGTCTTGCCGTGCATCAGGCGCGGTGCGCGCACCACGTTGCCGTCAAAGGCTGCCGCAATGGATTGATGGCCGAGGCAAACGCCAAGAATGGGGATACACCCGGAGAATCGCTTGATAACGTCCACGGAAATTCCCGCTTCGTGTGGCGTACACGGACCCGGTGAGATCACGATATGGGACGGCGCCATGGCATCAATGTCTGCCAGTGAAATCTTGTCATTGCGGTGTACTTCCGGTGTTTCGCCCAGTTCGCCAAGATACTGCACGAGATTGAAGGTAAAGGAGTCGTAATTATCGATGACCAGCATCATGAGGTATTTTCTCCGGAGCTACCCGGCTGCGCTTCGGCCAGCGCAACCGCACGGAACATGGCCGTAGCCTTGTTCACACATTCCCTGTGTTCGTTGGCAGGGATGGAGTCGGCGACAATGCCCGCGCCCGCCTGAATATGCACCTGACCCCCATGAATGACCGCTGTGCGTATGGCAATAGCAGTGTCCATCTGTT